>JASFHU010000639.1:0-3718 GCA_050123055.1 Anaerolineae bacterium | reverse complement strand
GCACGCCTCAGATCGTAGAGAAAGAGGTGGAGGTTGAGGTGGAGAAGGTGGTGACGGCGACGCCCGAGCCGGTCGAGGCCCCGCCGGAAGGGCCGTTGCCGGGGGGCACGCTGAACATGTCGCTGGGCACCGACTTTGTCAATTTCGACCCCTACCTGGATATTGATGGCGCAGAGTTCAAACCGCTTGTTTTCGAGACGCCGATACGCATCAGTGATGAAGGGACCTTTGAACCGTGGCTGGCCGAATCGTTCGAGGTGAGCGAAGACGGCATGTCGGTCACGCTCAAGTTGCGCGAGGGAGTCATGTTCCACAATGGCCGCGAGATGACGGCGGACGACATCGTCTGGTCGGTCGAGCGCGCAGCCAATCAGGAATTGGGCCACCACCTGGGAGACCGCTTCACGACCAGCACGGGCGCAACCAAGGTGGACGACTATACGGTCGTCCTCAGCTACAGCCAGGTGACACACTCGGCCCTGGACGGCATCGCCCGGCTGTATATCTTTCCCCAGGAGGCCGAGGCTGACATTGCGACGGTTCCCGTCGGCACGGGCCCGTTCAAGTACGAAGAGTGGGTTCCGGGCGACCACCTGGACCTGGTCAAGTTCGAGGACTATTGGCGCGAGGGGGAGCCCTACCTGGACAAAGTGGTGATCAAGCCCATTCCCGATGACCAGGCCCGCATGGTCAACCTGCTGGCGGGCAGCATCGATCTCCTGGGCCGTGTTCCCCTGGCCGATATCGAACTCATGGAGTCGGCAGAAGGGGTTGAACTTGTCCGCCAGCCGCCAGGCTTTGCCTTCGATGCCTTTATCTTTAACGTCACCCGGCCGCCGTTCGACAACACCCTGGTACGCCAGGCGATGAACTATGCTGTGGACCGGGAAAAGATGCGCCAACTGGCCTATCATGGCCAGGGTGAAATGACGACGCTTCCCTGGTCACCCACCTCCTGGGCCTATCCCGAGGACCTTGAGGACTACTATACCTACGACCCAGAAAAGGCCATGGAGCTGCTGGCCGAAGCTGGCTATCCCGATGGCTTCGAAGCCGATCTCACCATCAGGGGCACCGGCGGGACGGCCCTGGACGTGGCACAGATCTACCAGGCGGACCTGGCCCAGATCGGAGTCGACATACAGGTTGTGCCCACCGAGCTGCCCCAGTACTGGCCGATCCTGTTTGACAGCGACTTTGGCGTCGTCTCGCACGCGACCGGCGAGGCCACCGTGGACCCCAGCGGTGTGTTCGAAGGGGCGGCCTGCTGCCGGCCCTTCCGAAACTTTTTCATGATCACCGAAAACGACACCTGGTTCCCCGAATACGAGGCCATCATCCAGCAGTCCGGGGTCGAGTTGGACCAGGAGAAGCGCAAAGAGCTGTACCACCAGGCAGCCGAGATCCTCCTAGAGCAGGGCTGGACGATCCCGCTGGGCTGGAGGCAGTGGACCTTTGCCATGATGGATAAGGTCGAGGACGTTCGAATCGACATGGACGCTTCCCTCTGGCTAAACGAAGCGTGGCTGTCCGAGTAGTGTTGGGCCCTGGCGCAGGTTGTCCGGCTGAGACGGCGGGCAAGCCCGCGACAGATCCGTGAGAATCCCCTGGTGGGCAGGGCACTGTCCCTGCCCACCAGATTCGTCCGCAGGTTTGGCATTGTTGGCGTCGAGTCAGGCGACGGGGAGGCGAGGTACCGTTGGGTAAATATGCGCTCCGGCGGATTGCACAGATGATCCCGGTGCTGTTTATCGTGTCTGTCGCCGTCTTTATCATCGTCCATCTCATCCCCGGCGACCCGGCCCAGATCATCGCCGGACCGAACGCCGATGAGCAGCAGTTGGAGGCGCTTAGCCGGCAGTTGGGCCTCGACAAACCCTTATGGAACCAGTACCTGATCTGGCTGGGCAATGCGCTCACAGGCGACATGGGCAACTCGTACATCAACAACTATCCTGTCAATAGATTGATCGCCCAGCGGGTGCCGGCCACCCTCGAGTTGGCCCTTGCTGCGGCCATCATTGCCATCTTGATCTCCTTTCCGCTGGGCATACTGGCTGCCCTCCGGCCGGGAAGCTTTATCGACTTGTTCAGTACGGTCTTTGCCGCGCTGTCCTTTTCCGTGCCCGTGTTCTGGCTGGCCATCCTGTTCATCCTGGTGTTCAGCCTGGGCCTCGGCTGGTTCCCGCCATCAGGACGCCCCGACTTTCAAGAACAACCGGTGGAACATATCAAGGCCCTGATCTTGCCGGCGGTCACGCTGGGCATCGCCATGGCGGCCAGGGTGGCACGCTATTTGCGCTCCTCGATGCTGGATGTGCTGGACCGGGACTTTACGCGGACGGCGCGGTCCAAGGGGCTTCCAGAACGCCTGGTGACGGTGCGCCACGTGCTGCGCAACGCGCTGATTCCCGTCATCACGGTGTTGGGGCTGCAAACTGGAGATCTGCTGAGCGGGGCGATCATCGTGGAATCGGTCTTTGCCTGGCCCGGCGTGGGGCGGCTGACGGTGCATGCCATCGGTTGGCGGGACTATGCCCTGCTACAGGCCGATGTGCTGTATATCGTACTGGCCTTTATGGTGGTCAACCTGTTGACCGATCTGGCGTACGGTTTTGTCGATCCGCGGATCCGCTATGCGTAGCGGTCTCTGCGCGGGCAAGTGGAGAGGGTAGCCTTGGCGGCCAGCAAATCGAAACAGGCGGGCAGCGACGATCGGTCTGCCGCGACCACGGACGTGGCCACGGCTGGGCAGTTTGAAAAGGGCGAGAGCCTTGCCTCGCTGTCCGCTCGTGCCATGCTGCGCCACCGCTCAGGCATGATCGGTCTGGCCATCACGCTCGTGCTGCTCGTCGTGGCCATCCTGGCGCCGGTGTTGGTCCCCTACGATCCTCTGGAGATGCATCCCAAGGACCGCTTTCAGCCGCCGTCAACGACCTATCTCATGGGCACCGACGAATTTGGCCGCGACATTATGAGCCGCATCATTGCCGGGTCTCGTATCTCGTTCGCCGTGGGATTGGTAGCAATCGCCATCGCCGTCCTCATCGGCGTGACGGTCGGGCTGCTGGCCGGCTATGAGGCAGGCAGGTTCGATACGGTGTCGATGCGCTTCTTTGACGCGCTGCTGGCCTTCCCGGCGATACTGCTGGCCATTGTCATTCTGGCGGTGCTGGGGGCTGGGTCTTTCAGCGTCATGCTGGCTGTAGCCATCGTGAACATCCCGGCCTTCGCACGCCTGACACGGGCCAATGTCCTGGCCGAGAAGGAGAGGGACTATGTGCTGGCATCGCGTTCGGTGGGGGCCCGGCCGACGCGGATCATGTTTCGCGGCCTTTTGCCCAACACGGTCTCGACCCTCTTGGTTCAGATCACGGTGGCCATCGCCGGGGCAGTCCTGCTGGAGGCGTCGTTGAGCTATCTGGGGCTTGGCCCGCCCCCGCCGGCGCCCTCGTGGGGATCGATGTTGAGCGTGGGCCAGGGGTTCCTGCAGATAGCCCCCTGGTATGGTATCTTTCCCGGTTTGGCTATCACGCTGCTGGTGATGGGGCTCTATCTGCTGGGCGACGGGTTGCGCGACGCGCTCGATCCGCGGCGCCAGAAACTGATCTAGGTCAACAGCTTGCTCAACGGAAGCAAGCTGTTGATGATAATGCTCAATAAGGAGTCAACAGCTTGCTCAACGGAAGCAAGCTGTTGATGATAATGCTCAATAAGG
>JASFHU010000638.1:0-3722 GCA_050123055.1 Anaerolineae bacterium | reverse complement strand
AACGTAGGGTTGCCAGGCCTGGACGATGGCGGGGTTGTAGAGATAGACGTAGGGTGCTTCGTCGATGATCACCTGCTGCACCTGGTCATAGATCTCCTTGCGTGCCGCCTCATCGGTTTCTACGCGACCGGCGTCCAGCAGTTCGTCCACATCAGGGTTGCTGTAGCCGGTGAAGTTAAAGATCTGGTCGGTGTGGTGCTGGGCGTAGAAAAAGTCATCGGGGTCGATGTTGCCGATCCAGCCACAGATATACATATCAAAGTTGCCGGCGCCCTCTTCCTCCAGCCAGGTGCCCCATTCCAGCGTGCGGATGCTGGCGTCGATGCCGATTTCGCCAAGCTGGGCCTGGAGGACCTGGGCGGAGCGGACGGTCTCTTCGTAGAAGGTGGTGGGCATGAACTCCGTTTCAAACCCATCGGGATAGCCCGCGTCGGCCAGCAGTTGGCGAGCCTTTTCCAGGTCGCGCCCGTAGGGCTGGTAGTCGTAGTACCAGAAGCTGTCAGGGGGAATCGGACCGTCGTTGGGCGTGGCCGTGTCCCACTTGGCCGCGGCGGCCACATCTTCGCGGTCGACGGCATAGGCGATGGCCTGGCGTACGCGCACGTCGTCGAACGGCTCACGGTTGAGGTTCAGGCCAATGTACCAGTAGTCGCCGCCGCTGACCATGTCCACGATCACCTCGCCTGAGGTAGCTAGCTTGGTGACTTGCTGTGGCGGCAGGCTGTCCACCCATCCGACCTCGCCGGTCTGCAGGTTGGTCAAGCGCACCGTCTCGTCGGGAATGATCATGAGCGTCAACCCATCCAGATAGGGTTTGCCCTCATCCCAGTAATCGGGATTGGCCTCCAGAACGACGCGATCGCCGGGGACGTATTCGATGAATTTGAAGGGACCGGTGCCCACGGGCTGGGTGTCCACCGTGCCGTCATCGACGATCTCTTGGGGGATAATGGACATCCCTTTGTAGGCCCCAATCCGGCCCAGCAGGTTGGGCGAGGGCTCGGTCAGGCGGATCACCACGGTCTGATCGTCAGCGGCCTCGACACTCTCCACCGAACCAAAGCGCCAGGCGACGCCGGATCCGGTGTCGGGATTCATGATGCGCTCATAGCTGTAGACCACATCGTCGGCCACCAGGGGCCGGCCATTGTGGAAGGTGACGCCTTCGCGCAGGGTGAAGGTCCAGGTCAGATTGTCGTCAGAGATCTCCCAACTCTCGGCCAGAGAGGGCACCATGTTGAGGCTGTCGTCCACGGTCACGAGTGTGTCGTAGACGTTCTCCAGGATCTCAAAGCTGGAGTGCGCCGATGTGATGTGGGGATCAAATCCTTCGGGGTCGGCGCTGATGGCGCCCATCAGGGTTCCCCCGCGTTTGATGCCGGAGGGATCGGGCGTTGGGGTGACAACCTTCTCGACCTCTACCTCCTCGACGACGGTCTTTTCGACCTCAACGGTCTCGACGACGGTCTCGACCACGGTCTTTTCGACCTCGACCGTCTGGACGATGGTTTGTGGCTCCGGCGTTGCGCCACACGAAGCCAACATGAGGGCCATGACGACGATGGCCGTAACGAGCAGGGTCAGTTTCCTCATCGTTTCCTCCTTTTCTCTTGGATGACTCGAACCGGCTGTGCCAATCGCCACCTCGATTATAGCACAGCGCCATCAACAGCTTGTCAACAGTTCGTCAAGAGCGGAGGTTGCTGGTCCGATCTGGCCCACCGGCACGGCCGGCGTACTCGTCCCCGCACGTCTGGCGGTAGGCCTCGAGGCTCGACGCAGCCCGGCCCAGCTCGTAGGTTTCACCCACCTCCTCCAGCAGGGCCAACCCTTTCTTGAGGTAAAAGTCGGCGTCTTCCAGGCTACTCTCAGGGTAGACCGCCGCAATCTCGCCCAGCAGGCGGTAGGCTGCTCCCAGGTCTTCTTTGCTGCCCAGGTCCTCGGCCAGGTCCCGGGCCTTTTCGGCGGAGGCGAGCGCGTCGTCGAGACGGCCAGCCTGGAGATGGACGCTGCCCAGGGTGCGATAGGCCTTGGCCGTGATCCAGTGGGCGTGGGACTCGTCGCTCAGGGCGATGGCACGCCTCAAACAGGTCAGCGCCTGCTCCAGCTCACCGCTCCGGGCGTAGACGCTGCCGATGTTGGCCAGGACGCCAGCCTGGCCCTCAATGGAGCCGGTTTCTTCGTACAGGTGGAGGGCTTGTTGAAAGGAGTCAACCGCCTCGTCAAAACGGTGCAGGGTGCGAAGCGCGAATCCGACGTTGTTGTAGCACTTGGCTATGCCAGCCTTGTCGTCGATGCTACGGCTGGCTGCCAACGACTCCCGGTAGAGGTCTATGGCCTCCTCGTATCTGCCGCGGCGGTAGGCGGCAATGCCCATGTTCCGCAGGCCATCGGCCCGGAGCCCCTCCTCGCCTGCTTCTGTGATAAGGTCCAGGGCTCTTTGCGCGTGCTGGGCCAGGGCCTCATAGTCTCCCTGGAGGTAGCCGAGATAGCTCAAGAGTCCGCGAGCGGCCGATTGCTCATCCCGACGGCCCCGTTCCGCAGCCCGGGTCAGGGCGCGCTCGTAGAGCCGGCGGGCCACGCTGTACCGGCCACAGCGCTGGTGGACGAGTCCCTGCTGGCGATAGACGATGCCCAGGGCATCCACTGGCTGCAGCACCGAGACGGCTCGCTGCTGGAAGGGGATGACCTGGGGCAGGGTGTCCGGTGGCATTTCCAGGGGGGCGATCTCGCTCAGGGCCAGGGCCCGATCGTACCAGGCCAGGGCATCCTCGTCCGCATAGAGCTCGACGGCCCGCTTGGCCTCGCGGAAGGCGTAGAGGCGAGCCGTTTCGGCCTCGCCGGCGGCTTCAAAGTGATTGGCCAGGTGACCCAGGTAGGGCGATAGCTCGTCCGGGTGAGAAGCCTCCAAGGCTTTGGCCACGCGGTAGTGCAAATGTCGCCGCCGCGCCTGGCTGATACGGCCATAGAGCACGGCCCGGGTCTGGTCGTGGGCAAAGTCGTACCGTCCGTCGCGCTCGACGATGAGGCCCGCCCGGATGCCTTCGTCGAGCGAGGCCAGCACCTGGTCGACGGGCTGTTCGGTAACGGCTCGGAGAGTCGTGTGCGCAAAGGACCGGCCGATGACGGCCGCGATGGCTAGCATTTGGCGGGCTGGCGTGCTTAGGTGATCCAGGCGTGCCTGGATGACACCCTTGATCGTGGGCGGGATGGGCCACTTGCCGGAAGGATCGACCTCCAGGCCGTGCAAGCTCCGCAGGATCTCGACTACGAACAGGGGGTTGCCCTCTGTCTCCCGAAACAGTCGCTTGAGAAACGCGTCCGGGTCGGCGGCTCGAAAGCCAGTGTTTCGGGCGACCAGGGCCACGTCCGAGAAGGGCAGGCGAAAGAGGGTCATCTTGTGGCACAGGCCCTCGCGGGTGAGCAGGTTGCCGGTTCGGTTCCAGGCTGGATCGGTCTCATGCTCGCGCTGTGCGCCCACGAGCATCAGCGGCAGGCCGGCGCTGCGTCGTAACAAGTAGGCCAGGACTGCCAGGCTGGCCCTGTCGACCCACTGCAGGTCGTCCAGGAAGAGGCAAACCGTACGCTGTCGCCCCAGGGCACGAAGCCACTGGTGGATCGCTTCGCCCAACCGGCCTCTCGCCAGTTGCGGGTCGGGGATGGCTGGCGCGGGCAGGCCGGGAAACATGGCGTGCAATTCGGGCAGCAGATGGGTCAACTCG
>JASFHU010000637.1:0-3728 GCA_050123055.1 Anaerolineae bacterium | reverse complement strand
GAGGTCATGGACCGAGCCTTGTCCTGGCTCGCTGCTCCCCACCCAGTCGCGGACGTCAGGATTGTTCCTTCCCGGCAAGAGCGAATCTGGCTGGAAGCAAACATCGTCACCTACACCGTGGAGCTACAGAACACTGGGCGATCCACGGATCGGTTTAGCCTGGAACTCTCACCGTCGACCTGGCCTGCTGCGGTGTGGAACGCCACTTTTACCCAAGAGATTACCGAAACGGTGGCGTTGGATTCGTGCGCGAAACAGATCGTGGGTGTGAAAGTGACAGTGCCGGATGACGTTGCCTGGAATACCACCGAAGTAGTGACACTCACTGCTCGGTCGCAGACAGATCCAGCTCGCACTTCTCAGGCCATCTTCCAGAGCAAGGTGCCCGCACCGATTCTGCTGGTGGACGATCACCGCTGGCACGACACGTCCGACAGATATCAAACAGCCCTGGATGCCAATCATCTGCCACATGATGTGTGGACTAGAGACCCCCCGATGGTGCCCGATAAGTACAGTCCTTCGCTACAACGACTGCGTCGATATCCGCTGGTGATCTGGTTCACAGCCCATGATTGGTCTGAGACATTGACCACAGACGAAGAGAGCCGGCTGGCGGCCTATCTGGACGGCGGTGGGAGGTTGCTGTTTTCCAGCCAGGATCACCTCTATACCAGCCGATTTACCGACTTTGCCAGGCACTACCTGGGCGTCGCCAGTTACACCGAAGGCCTTACCACAACGCAGACTGTCGGGGCTAGTGGCAGCCCCATAGCTGACGGACTCGGCCCCTTCGAGCTGTTCTATCCCTTCCGCAATTGGAGCGACGCTCTGAGACCCACCCCAGCAGCCCGAGTAGCCTTCTGGGGACAGCACGCACAACCGGCAGCCCTGACTCTGGATGACACGCCCTGGAAGACGGCCTTCTTTGCCTTTCCCCTGGAATCGCTCCAGGAGCAGGATATGGCAACTGTCATGGGCCGAACCGTGCAGTGGCTATCGCCCCTGGGTGACTCCACCTTGGCGGTAGATCGTCCTGTGGCCACAGCAGGGGACGAGCTGACATACACCTTATCGATCCAGAACACCGGCCCGGAGCTATTGGAGCAGGTCTCCCTCTCCAACACGGTACCCCCCTCCACCACCTACATCGCTGACAGCCTGCAAGGTCCCGCCGACGCAGACTATGACCCTTTGACGAACCGATTCATCTGGGATGGCCCACTGGCTTCAGGACAAGCAATCAGTGTCAGCTACCGCCTGCAGCTTCATTCTCCTCTGCGTGCAGGCACCGTGATCAGAAACTATGCCCATCTGACCGAGGAGAGCGGCCTCGCCGTCGACCGGTTGGCCACGACCCGGATAAACGTCCCCGACCTGTCCGCTTCGGCCAAAACAGCGAGCGCCAGGGAGGCCAGTCCCAATCAGGTCCTCACCTACACACTTACCCTGCGCAACGATGGCCTGCAGCCAGCCCAAGCCCACCTGACAGATCCCATCCCGCTCTACACAATGTACGAGCCGGGTTCAGCCACAGCAAGCAGCGGCCAACTGACCTCCACACTTGACGCACTGCAGTGGACCGGGACCATCCCCACCGGACATGAGGTCACCATTACCTTCCCGGCAGTGATCAGCCCGACCACAGTTGGTCTGTATGTCCTCAACCGGGCAACCCTGACTGACGGCTGGGGCGAAACACAGTCCCTGGAAGCCTACACCTGGGTGGAGATGCGGATCTTTCTGCCACTGGTGCTCAAGCAGCACTAGAAGCAGACCCTAGTAGCTGCCAAGCTTCAGGCAAACCTTGCTCCCCTCACCGGTGCATGCTATAATGGTGTCCGCTGAACTCGCAACGAGGCGATACACCATGAGGATTGGGCCTACATCCCAGACACCCAACCCGTCGGCCTCACCCAGGAGGCAGACTCATCACATGTATCAAGGAGCCAGCGATGTCGCTTACCCCATAGCCAGCCGGGGTCAGGGTGCGCCTGGCTCCATTTTGGTTCCCTAGACCTTCACCACAGGAGGCGCAATTGAAACTGCACGAATACCAATCGAAACGGATCTTTGCCGACTTTGGCGTGCCCATTCCCAGGGGTGACGTCGCAACCACGCCCGAGCAGGCACGCAGGATCGCTGCCCGACTGGGCAAGCGGGTGGTGGTCAAGTCGCAGGTGCTGGTCGGCGGCCGGGGCAAGGCCGGCGGCATCCGGCTGGCCAGTCACCCGGACGAGGTAGAAAGGGTTGCCGACCAGATCCTGGGCATGAACATCAAGGGTCTGACGGTGAAAAAAGTGCTCATCGACGAAGCCGCCGACATCGCCACCGAGATCTATCTCGGCATCGTGATCGATCGTGCCAGGCGCCGCCCGGTCATGATGGCCTCAGCAGAAGGTGGTGTGGAGATCGAGGAGGTCGCTCGTACCACGCCCGAGCGGATCGTCAAGATTGCCATTGAACCCTTTCTTGGCCTTCAGCCCTACCAGGGCCGCGAGCTGGCCTATGGGATCGGTCTGTCCAAGGGGCTGGTACGCGAATTTGTCAAGATCGCCCAGGGACTCTACGACGCCTTTGTGGAATGCGATGCTTCCCTGGCCGAGATCAATCCACTGGTCGTCACCGGAGAAGGCAAACTCCTGGCCGTAGATGGCAAGATGTTGCTGGACGACAACGCCCTGTTCCGCCGCTTTGAACTGGCCGAGATGCGCGATGCCGACGAAGAATCGCCTGAAGAGCAGGAGGCCCGTCGCCACGGTTTGAGCTACGTCAAACTGGACGGTGAGATCGGCTGCATGGTCAATGGCGCCGGGTTGGCCATGGCCACCATGGACATCACCAAGCTGTACGGGGGAGAACCGGCCAACTTTTTGGACATTGGCGGCGGCGCCCAGGCCGAAAAGGTCGCTGCAGCCTTGCGCATCATCCTTTCCGATCCCAATGTCAAGGCCGTGCTGTTCAATATTTTTGGCGGCATCACGCGCTGCGACGAGGTAGCCAAAGGGATCCTGGATGCCCTGCGCGAGGTGCCCACGGACGTGCCCATGGTAGCCCGTTTAGTAGGAACGAACGAAGAGGAAGGCCGCCAGATCCTGGCCCAGGCAGAGATGCTGACTGCTGCCACACTGACCGAAGCGGCACAGACGGCTGTGGCCGCGGCGCGAGGGGAGTTGTAGAGATGAGCATATTGGTCGACAAGAGTACACGACTGGTTGTGCAGGGGATCACAGGCCGCGAGGGCGAGTTCCACGCCCGGCAGATGCTAGAGTATGGTACCAACGTCGTAGCCGGCGTAACCCCGGGCAAAGGGGGCGGCTGGGTGGCAGGGATCCCGGTCTTTGACACCATGCACGAAGCGCGAGAGGCCACCGAGGCCAATACGTCCATCATCTACGTTCCGGCGCGGTTCGCCCCAGATGCCATCCTGGAAGCCGTGGACGCCGGCGTCCACGTCGTCGTCTGCATCACCGAAGGCATACCGGTCCTTGACATGATCAAGGTGCGCGCCTACCTTGACTGTTCGGACGCCCGCCTGATTGGTCCCAACTGCCCCGGGATCATCACCCCCGGAGAGGCCAAGGTGGGCATCATGCCCGGCCACATTCACACGCCAGGCCCCATAGGCGTGGTGTCTCGCAGCGGCACACTGACCTACGAAGTGGTACATGCGCTCACAGCACGGGGATTGGGCCAATCCACCGCCATCGGAATCGGTGGCGACCCGA
>JASFHU010000636.1:0-3737 GCA_050123055.1 Anaerolineae bacterium | reverse complement strand
CATCGCGGCCCTCGTCCAGGAAGCCACCAGCTTCCGCTTCGACGGCTCGGACCTGATGCCTGGCGAGGTCGGCGCTGGCTCCTTCTGGACCGGCATGGTCGACTATGTCAGCGGCGCCGCCGACCTGGACACCGTCCTGGCCGAAATCGACGCCTCCTGGCCGCGGTAGCCTGAACCTGTGTCAGCAACGACTGCCAGTCCTTTGAGGACTGGCAGTCTTGCCAGAAAGGAGTTGGCCGATGGCACAGTTTGATCTAGCTGAGGAACGCCAGGCCAGTGCGGGCGCCAAGCTCGTGGCCTGGCTTGGCCGCCTGTTCCTGGCCGTCATCATCCCCTTGATCGCCTTTGCCGTGATCTATGGGGGGTTCATCTTTTTACGGGACAGCGACGCACCCAGGTGGGTGACCGCCGCCGTAGCCATCGTCTGGGGCGTCGGCGGGGTGGCCCTTCTCTACTGGGTGTTCAATGGTATCGTCGAGCGGCTGCCCGACGAGTGGACGGCCCGGCTGCAGCCCTTTGTCTTTGTCGGACCGGCGATGGCCATTCTGTTGTGGTATCTCACCCTGCCGGTCTACCGCACCTTCTGGCTCAGCCTATTCTACCGGGATGGGTTTCCCGAAGGCTTTAACGTGTTCCTGCCCTGGACCTGGCCCGCAGCTCTACAAAGCGACGCCTTTGTCGGGCTGGGGAACTATGTGGCCATCTTTACCGAGCGGCTCTTGCAGGAAGCAATACGCAACAACGTGATGTGGCTCATCTTTGGTAGCACCTTCTCCGTGGCGCTTGGTCTGCTGGTCGCCGTGCTGGCCGACCGCAGCCGCTTTGAGCGGGTCTCCAAGTCGCTCGTCTTCTTGCCCATGGCCATCTCGTTCGTGGGTGCCAGCGTCATCTGGAACTTTATGTACGTGGTCAGGCCACCCGGAGCGACCCAGATCGGCCTGCTGAATTCCATTCTGGTGGGCCTAGGCGGCGAGCCCTTTGCCTGGGACAAAGCAGTGACAATTCAACCCTGGAACAACCTGTTTCTGATCCTCATCGTGCTCTGGCTGCAGTCCGGCTTTGGCATGGTGCTCTTTTCTGCAGCCTTGAAAGGTATCCCCGAGGAGATCCTGGAGGCAGCCCGAGTGGATGGCGCCACCGAGATCCAGGTCTTTTTCCGGATCATGATCCCCCACATCATGGGCACCATCATCACCGTGTGGACGACCATCGTCATCTTCACCCTAAAGGTCTTTGACGTGGTTTGGGTCATGACCGGCGGGCAGTTTGGCACCCACGTGATCGCCACCCAATTCTACCGCCAGTCGTTTACCGCACGCAACTCGGGCTATGGCAGCGCCATCGCCATCATCCTGCTGCTCACCGTGATCCCGGTGATGATCTACAACCTGCGGCAGTTCAGGGAACAGGAGGCGTTCTAACATGAAAAGGAGAGGATATATTGGCCTTTTATTGGTCAACGGCGCGCTGCTACTGCTGGTGATCATCTGGAGCATCCCCACCCTGGGCCTGCTTGTCTCCTCTTTCCGGACGCGCTTTGACATCCAGACTTCGGGCTGGTGGACCATCTTTCCCCATCGCGACTGGGTAACAGTGGCCGAGTCGGACCCCAAGGTGCTGGGCTTGGATCCCGACGGCGTCATGGAGGTGGAAGGCGTGGTCGGGACGTTCGAGGAACTGCGGGAAGGCATTTCATCACCGGATGGTAATACACGCGTCACCTGGGTGGGCAACAAGCGCCTGGGCCGAATAGAGGTACAGAAGCGGGAGTGGGCGGTTAACTGGGACTTTACGCTGGACAACTACAAGCAGGTACTGCTTGGAGAAAGCGTAGAGGTCCTAAAGGCCGATGGAACGGTTGAGGAGGTTCCTGGCCAGGACATGTCCCAGGCCTTCCTGAACAGCCTGGCCGTGACCATCCCCTCCACCGTGATACCGATCCTGATCGCTGCCTTTGCGGCCTACGGCTTCGCCTGGATGCAGTTTCCGGGCCGCCGCCCACTGTTTATCATGGTTGTAGGGTTGCTGGTCGTCCCGCTGCAGATCGCCCTGGTGCCCATTCTGCGCGACTACAATACACTGAACCTGAATGGCACCTTCCTGGCCATCTGGCTGGCCCACACCGGCTTTGGCCTGGCTCTGGCCACCTACCTGCTGTTCAACTACATCGTCACCCTGCCACGCGAGATCCTGGAATCGGCCTTTATCGACGGCGCTTCCCACTTTACCATCTTTTTACGGCTGGTCCTGCCCCTTTCGGTGCCGGCCCTGGCCTCCTTTGCCATCTTCCAGTTCCTATGGGTCTGGAACGACTACCTGGTGGCCCTGACCTTCCTTGGCGTCGACCCGAACTTTAAGGTGCTCACCCAGCGCCTGGCCGACCTGACCGGCACATTTGGAAGCGAGTGGCACCTGCTGACGGCCGGCGCCTTTGTGACCATGATCCTGCCGCTGGCCGTCTTCTTTGCACTGCAGCGCTACTTTGTGCGCGGGCTCACGGCCGGCTCGGTGAAAGGCTAGGCTGCGTGCAACGCAACAGTCCGGTTGGGGGCTGTCAAGACGAAGGCATCTGAGCAAACAGAGACTGGATAGGATAGTTCGGCAGGGGGACTGTGTCCAAGGTTCGACGCTTTGTCGAGTCTTGGGTGCAGTCGTCCTGCCTTATCATGCTAAGGCACTGAATGTCCGAACAGAATAAGAACCAGAGCACGTCGTCTTTCGACTGGGCACTCTTTTACTACTGGCTCATGGCCACGACCGTGGGCTGGGTCCTGGGCTGGCTGGTACTGCCTGCCATCGCCGTGGTGACCGCGGGCGTGGGCGCAGGCGTCATGCAATGCTTCGTCCTCTTCCGCCAGATCCCCAGGGCTTGGCGCTGGATCCTGGCCACAGCCATTGGCTGGCTGGCAGGCCTGGCCATCGTCATCCCCTTGGTTCCGCCCGGCTTTGGGTTCTTGTCCGGGGCAGTGATGGGTGCCACCGTGGGGACGGCTCAATGGTATCTGCTGCGACGCCACTACCACCTGGCAGGCTGGTGGATCGTGGTCAGCATCCTGGCCTGGTCCACCGCCCTAAGCATCGCGCCAGCCTCGGGGTCGAACGCACTGCCGCCCCTTGTGCTCTCCGGGGTCATGCCCGCCGTCGTGACGGGCATCACCCTGGGACTGTTGCTGAACTATCCCAAGCCGCCGGAGGAGATTGTCGAGGAGAATGGTTAGAATGGATAACATCACCTATATTCCGGTCGACGTCATCCACAGTTTCATGATTGACGTCTTTGAAGCCCTGGGCACGCCCGCAGACGATGCCCGCATCTGCGCCGAGGTACTGATCGAGTCGGATCTACGGGGCATCGAGTCGCACGGGGTGGGCCGGCTGAAGTACTACTATGATCGCATCGAGATGGGAGTGCACCGGACCAAGACGGAGCTGGAGGTTGTGAAGGAGACGGAGACCACGGCGGTAATCGATGGGCACCACGGCATGGGGCACGTCATCGCCTATCGCGCCATGAGAATGGCGATGGACAAGGCCCGAAGATACGGCCTGGGGGCGGTGTCGGTGCGCAACGGCACCCACTATGGCATCGCCGGTTACTACCCATTGATGGCCGCCCAGGAGGGCATGATCGGGCTGTCGGTGACCAATGCTCGCCCCTCGCAGGTCCCAACCTTTGGCGCCGAACCGATGCTGGGCACGAACCCCATCGCTTTCGCCGCGCCATCTGACATGGAGTA
>JASFHU010000635.1:0-3738 GCA_050123055.1 Anaerolineae bacterium | reverse complement strand
GAACGGGGTACATCCTGGACGCCTTGACCTTCTCCCCAGACTACGAACAGGACGGCCTCATCCTCACCAGGGCCGGCAGCAGCCTCTATCGCTCGACCGATCAGGGTAGCACGTGGACCCCGGTCCTCGATCTGGAACCATCATCGGTGCAGGCAGCCTTTGCGCCCGACTATGCCCGCAGCGACGAGATCTATCTCCTCCAGGACCAGACACTCTACCGCTCGACCGATCGTGGCCAGCGTTGGCAGGCGCTGCCCATGGCGCCCTGGGACCCGTTCGACGAGGCCAGGTTGCTCCTATCCCCGACGATGGCTCAGGACAATACCCTGCTGGCGTGGATGCGGTCGGGCCGCGTGTACCAATCGCCCGATGGCGGGCAGACCTGGCGCGATGTCGGCGCAGGGCTCCCGCCGACCGGCATTCGCCAGGTTCTCTTTTCACCAGACCACGCCCAGGATGGCACGCTGTACCTGGTGCCGGATGGCCCGGGCCTCGCCAGGCGAGTGGGGGACGGTGCCTGGCAGGCAGACAGCGAGGGCACGCCCCTGCCCGCGACTGAGTCGCTGCCGGCTGAAACGGTCGCGTCACAGCCAACGCCCTTGCCCGCCACCGCCGCCTGTGCCTTTGAGCCAGACCTCTTTGCTGCCGTCTGGCAGCAGGCCCGCCACCGCTTGGGCTGCCCATCGCAACCGGCAGCGCCAGTCATCCTGGCCGAACAACCCTTCGAGCGCGGCCGCATGATCTGGCATTCAGCCAACGGCCAGATCTATGTCCTGTTGGCAGCGGGCACATGGCAGGCTTTTCAGGACAGATTCGAGGAAGGCGTGGACCCAGCCTACGACCCCGACCTGCCGCCTCCTCCCCGGCAGCCGCAGCGCGGCTTTGGCAAGGTGTGGCGCGAAGAATTGGGAGGACCGCAGGCAACCATCGGCTGGGCATTGGAGGAGGAGCGCCCGGTCAACGGCTGGCAGCAGGAGTTCGATCGCGGCCTGTTGGTCTGGACAGCCGCTGCATCCGGTGCCCAGGGCCAAGCCAACGCAGCAGGATCGGGTACCGCCTATCTGCTCTACGAGGACGGAACCTGGGAGGAAGTTCCGACAACGGCACCTTGAGGAGCGCAGGCCCCGAAGGAAACAGGGAGTCGGCCTCCGGGCAAAGCTGCTCCCACAGGTCCTGTGCACCTGCACAGCCAGGTAGTACACCGTCCCTGGCGGCCGAGGCTAGGAGACAAACAGGCTACCTCAAGAATAGCCCGCCGCGGTAGGGACGCAGCATGCTGCGCTCGTGCAAGGCCGTTTTCGTCCGTGGTGGTTTGCCACGAACAGGTTGACCACCCAGGATTTTCAGCAGACGCGAAAAGCCCGGATCTGGCGATCGTGCCAAATCTCCCCATGGCAGGGGATAGTGGCTATGATCGCCAGATCCGGGCAAGCAAGCCCAGATCTGCTGAGCCTTAGAACCTTACGAATCTTCCGGCACCAGCAGAAAACGGCACGAGGTTTCGCCAGCCTGCATGCTGGTTACACGCTGGGGCGTGACATTGAGGAGTTGGGACAAGATCTGCGTGTCCATGATGCAGACCTCGTCGTGTTCCCGTGAGACACTGCGGTATGGACAGTTGATGTTGGTTACGACGTACCCCTCGTCCGTCTTTTCCCAACGGCTGATAAAGCCTTGCTCCTCCATAAAGTCGATCACTTGAGCCAGCCGGCCCTCAAAGCCCTGGCCCGGGATGGGGGCAGGCGCATTCCTGGCCACCCGGTCGGCAACACGGGCAAAGATGGCCTCCGTCTCCTCCTCGCCCACCGTCTCCTTGACCTCACTGACGAGATGGCGCGCCAGCTCCCCATAACTCTGGGGAAAAAGGTCGTCGGCCGCATCGGTGAGTGTGTAGACCAACCGCGGGCGTCCCACCTTCTTTGAGCGGCGCACCTTGGACGCAACCACCAGATTCTGAGCCTGCAAGACATTCAGATGGTGGCGAATGGTCATAGGTGTGAGCTCCAGGCGCTCGGCCAGATCTTCAACCGTCGCCTGTCCTTCTTCTTTTAGAATTGCCAGTATTTCTTGACGCGTACTCTGCATCGTTCCCTTCCTTTCTACCAGTTACATTACAGTCTTGTCAGGCCCAATCTGGTCTGAGCGCCACTGTCGGATACAGTTCCTGTCATCCGGACACGGGATCCACGGACGATCGCCACTCCAGATGAAGCTGGACCCATTGTACCATAAAACAGCCGAATTGTCAATTCTTATTATTTTTATGAATTGGGCTTTTCAACTCAGGGGTGGGGGGCAGATTTGGAAAGACCGTCAGAGGCGTGCGGTCCAGTCGGGGGATGCATAGACGTTGGCTCGGATCTCAGCAGAGCGGGCACGCTCGCTGGAAGTCAATTCGCCCGGCAAGAGCGTCAGGTCCAGTGCCTGGGCAAAACCTGCTATCAGGGCCTGGGTAGCCGCAGCAAAAGAAACACGCTGGCCCCTGGCCTCCTCCAAAGTCAGGGCCTGGAGCTGAAGGTATCGGCGCTGGGCACCTCGTTCGGCATCCGGAACCACCACATAGTCCACGATTCGAGTCAGGTCTCCGTACAGCGGCAGGGTGCCATGTTGGAGCACGCCACCCCGGGTCCGCCACTGGGCACTGCCCACCAGTTTCCGCCCATCCGCTGTGATCTCGTAATCTGCAGGCGTCTCAAAGCAGACAGCCGAATCTTCAGCGCTGTCCAGGCCCCGGCTCACCGACTGCGCCACCTGCACCCCAAGCCGGTGCAACCCCGCCAGCAGCCCCTCGCTCAAGCGCCGGTAGCTCTCGACGACGCCCCCCTCGGCGCGCGGATCGGACTGTAGCAGGCTCACAGAGTAGGTCAGCTCGTCGGTGTGCAGAATGGACCGCCCGCCGGTGGGCCGCCGAACGATCTCCACCCCAGCCCCACGGCAGGCATCCTGGTCAGCGTCGGCCAGCGGCTGGCCCCGTCCCAGACTCAGACAGGGCGGGGCCCAAGCATAGAAACGCAAAGTCGGCAGACTGGCTCCCTCGGCTACAGCCTCGAGGATGGCCTGATCGAACGCCATATTGGTCGCGCCATCGGCCTCACCATCCACAAGCAACCGCCAGGTGGCGGGGGGATAGCCAGCGGGCAGCTCACTTCCCATCGGACTGAGCCTGGCTCCCCAGCGTCCGCGAGCGCTGGTAGGCAGCCCAGATGGCCCGCGACAGGACGGTCCGCAAACCACCCTTTTCCAGATGATAGATCGCCTCCGCCGAGGTACCGCCTGGCGAGGTGACCTGATTTCGCAGCGCGGCCAGATGTCTGGGCGATTGGCGGGCGTACTCGACACTGCCACGCAGCGTCTCGATGACCAGCCGCTCAGAGACGTGACGGGAGAAGCCCAAATGCACACCAGCGTCGACCATGGCCTCCATCAGCAAAAAGACGTAAGCTGGCCCGGTGCCGCTCAGGGCGGTAGCCATATCCAGATATCGCTCGTCGTCCACATATACCTCTTCGCCCAAGGCCTGCAAGATGGCCAATGACTGTCCTCGCTGGGTCTCTGTCGTGGCCTCGGTGGCTGCCCAGACCGAGATGCCCAAACCGATCTGGGCCGGCGTGTTGGGCATGACACGCACCACAGCCGGCACCTCCAGCATCCGCTGGATGGTGTCCATCTTGGCTCCGGCGACGATGGACAGCACCAGGGCATCGGACACAACGTGCCCCCCCAGTTCCTCAAGTACTG
>JASFHU010000634.1:0-3740 GCA_050123055.1 Anaerolineae bacterium | reverse complement strand
AGGGTGACGTCGATCTGATCAAGATAGCCGCGCAGATCGATCCCGTCGTACCCATATTCCTGCCCGCGTGCGCAGATTGTATCGAGGTCCCAGTCTGGACAGCCCAATGTCATAAAGCTGATCTTCATGGTATCCATATCCCCCTCAGAGACGATTTACCTAACCTGGGGTCTGTTCCCTGTCACAACTTCCACTAGCCGCATAAAGCGCCGGCCATACTCCACGTAATTGTCGTAGCGGATCTCATCTGCCGACCGGGCAGAGTCGTCGTGATAGACGACCGCCAGGTGGGGCTCGATGGAAAAGCCGCCGTCATAGCCACTTTGCAGCAGATCGCCGACGATGCGGGCCACGTCGCCATCGCCCTCGTCGGGAAAGGTATACTCCACCTCGGGAAAGATCCCATCCGTCTCTGCGACGTAGCGGCCATCTTTGATGTGCACATAGTGGATCCACTCCCGGACGTGCGAATAGAACTCCCACGAAGACTGCTTGCGATAGGGCCTGGGACCCAGGCAACGATCGGTAAACACCGGATTGCCCGTGTCAAAGACCAGCTTGAGGCTGGGCGAGCGGACGTTGTCCAGCAATCGCAGCGTGTGCTCGTGAGACATGCCACCGTAGTTCATACAGTTCTCGTGCAGGTAGAGGATGCCGGCTTCCTCGCAGATCTGGACCAGGTGCTGCACCTTGCCAAAGATGAGCGTTTCCAATTCGGGGCTATCGGGTTGCTCGTCCCGGACCACGGCAAAGCTCATGCCCCGGATCATGGTGGTGCCCAGGCGCTCCATGCGTGGGATGGCTCGCCAGAGCGCCTCGACGCTGTACTCAAAGTCCTCCTCGCTGCGTGGATCCCGGCTCCAGTTGGCAACGGCGCTGCCCAGGCAATTGATGCGGACGTCCGCTACCGCCAGTGCCTCGCAAACCTGATCGAATTTACCGTCCGATATGTCGGTCAGGTTGACGCCGTCCACGCTTCGGGCCTCGATGTTCGACCAGCCCAGTTCCCGCGTGGCCTTGATCTGAACGTCAATCGAGTCGCCCGCTTCGTCGGCAAAACCGGTATAGTACACGATCTACTCCTCAAGCGAACGATTTGGTCATGTCCACGTCGCTCACGTCGCTGGTCGTTTTCTGGTATCGAGAGTTCTGGACCAAGTCCATCAGTTTTTTCTTGTAGAGGTCTTCGTCGATGGGCATCTGGAGTGTCTTGTTTAGAAATGAGGAAAGCATGATGGCATTGCCCAGCATCACAGAGTAGAGCCCTTCGACTGCGGGCGCCACCAGCACTTCCCCGCTCAAGATGGCATCCGCAAAGTTCTCGATGATGAGCTTGTGGCCCGGCTGGCCGTGGTGTTGGAAAGGCACCTCGCACAACCGGTTCTCCACTTTGTCAAAGCCACCCGTTGCCTCCTCGATGAAGCGCAGCATCGAGCTACGGTTGTGGTAGAAGGCGAGCCTTTCGTTCTCCAGGACCAGCTTGCCCTTCTCGCCCACAACCTCCAGGCGGTTGGTGCCGGGTGACTCGGCGGTGGAGGTGACAAAGTGGCCGATCATGCCATTGTCGTGCTCGAAACAGGCCGTCACCTCATCTTCCACCTCGATATCGTGGTACTTGCCGATGCTGGCAAAACCGGTGATGCGATCGGGCATGCCGACGAGCCATTGGTACAGGTCCAGGTTGTGGGGGCACTGGTTGAGCAACACGCCTCCCCCTTCGCCGGCCCAGGTGGCCCGCCAGCCGCCGCTGTCGTAATAGATCTGGGTTCGGAACCAGTCAGTGATGATCCAGGTAGTACGCACGAGCCGGCCCAACTCGCCGCTGTCGATCAGGTCCTTGATCTTGAGATAGTGGCCATAGGTTCGCTGCATGAACATGGCTGCGAAAACCAGGTCGGGATGAGCTTTTCGGGCGCGTTCGTAGGCCTCGACCATGCGGCGCGCATCCTGGGCATGCACGGCAATCGGCTTTTCGACCAGCACGTGAAGGCCCTGCAGCAGGGCCGCGATGCTGATCGGCGTGTGGTCATAGTGGGGCGTGGCAATGAGGATGGCCTGCAAGCCGGCCTCAGCCAGCAGATGGCGATAGTCGTAATAGGCTTTGATCCCGTATTCGGCCGCCACCTCGTCGGCTCTGGCCGGCTGGAGATCGCAGACAGCCACCAACTCAGTGTTGGCCAGCTCGTGGACATCGCGGGCGTGCAGGCGCCCCATATTGCCCACCCCGACAACGGCTATTTTGACCCTTTCTTTGGTATTCACAGCTTATTCTCCGTCTATCCCCAGGACCTGACAGGTCTCAATCGGGTGTTTGCCGACTAACCGAGCAGTCTTGTACGCATTGCAAGACAAAGCCCCCTCGTCTCAAGACCTGTCAGGTCTGAAGTGTTACAAGATGCCGGTCGGCAAAGTCGAGGAACTGCAGCCAATCGTACTCGGTCAGGTCATGTTCTCCGGGGCGGATGTGGTAGCCGACAGTGCCTAAGCCCGGTTGGCCCAGCACCGGCTGGCCGACAGGGGGCATCATCTCAGTTGCCAGCCCATCGACGCCGAGAAGGCGGTACACCGGACTGGCGGCCCGGGCGGCCAGAAACTCGCCCCTGGGATCAGCCCACAGATCCTGCTCGGCACTAGCCACATACAACGGTCGCGGTGCCATCAGTGCCAGGAGCATGTGCTGGTCGACCAGCAGTCGGTCCACGTAAGCACTGTACTGCTTGAAATTGCCGCAAAACCAATGGGGGAAGCGGGTATTGATCGCCTCGACCGTCTCGCCGAACTGGCGCCGGCTCAAGGCTGCTCCGCCGCAGCCCGACTCGTTTGAGATGACGATGGCAAAGCGCTGGTCCTGGGCCCCGGCCCACAGGGCAGCCTTGCCCAGACGTGAATGCCCGAGCACCGCCACCCGGCTATGATCGATCTGCTCCTCTTTCTCGAAATGGTCCAGCGCCCGGCTCAGACCCCAGGCCCAGGCGCCGATGGCGCCCCACTCATCGGCAACCGGCTGCCCCTGTGGAGATCCGCGGTCATCGTCACCATCGAAGAGGCTATGGAGGCCGTCTCGAAACAGACTCGGATCATCAGGCGCCAGGTCGCCGTAGTAGGCGGTGGCCAGCCCGTAGCCACGCCCCAAGATGGTCTCAACGGGCCAGCGGGACACGCTCTGGCCGCGCGAGCTTGGCGTGGCCCGGTGGTTCTGAATACCTCGTTCGGCATCCTCCGGCATCCAGCGGGACGACAGCGTGATGGACGGATCGGGGTGGATCGAATGATTCCCCCAGAAATTGAGCCCCACGAAAAGCGGCACCGGCCTGGTGCGTTCGGCCGGCAGGTAGATGAGGAGGTCCATCGACGCGCTACCCCGCTCGGTGGAGAAATGGAGGCGCACCTCCTTACGAACCGCCCGACTGGCGAGGGCCGCATCGCTGCAGGAGATTACCGTGGCATGGACCTCCACCGCCGCAGAAGGGGTTGCTCCATAGACTTGGGTTAGAAACAGCTCCAGGATCTCTTCTCGCCGTTTCTCCCGCCAGGTCGCGGCGTCACGAACCGGCTGCCCGTTGGACATGAGCATCGGATCGGGTAGGGTATAGTCTGGGACCAACGCTTCGTCCAGGTTGATCTCGAAAGGTTGCTTGGGCTCCGTCACATGACCTCCCTCGGCCTGAACCTAGTCAGTAGACCGCCATGGACCCGTAATCGCCTGCGCCAGATCCGCGATCCGGCCAAATCCGGCGCCC
>JASFHU010000633.1:0-3741 GCA_050123055.1 Anaerolineae bacterium | reverse complement strand
GCGCAGCACGATCAACAAGCCCCAAGCCAGAGTAAGAAGTAGCGTGAAAGCTGCCATCTGGAAATGGTTCAGCAGCGAGGCCGCCCAGGCGATACCGACCAGCAAGGTGCCCACTACCCGCCCCGTAGTCATGGCGCGATGGATCCCCAGCAACGCGACCGGCAACCAGGCCAGTGCTAGGACCACGTTGACGTGTCCGGCCGACAACTGCCCGCTGAGCCAGGGTGCCACGGCAAAGGCTAGACCTGCGAGTGCCGCGCCCGGCGGCCTGAGATCCTGTGCGTGACGGCCAAAGGCATAGGTTGCCATGGCGGCCAGCATCAGGTGGGCCAGCAGCAACAAGTTGAAGGTCAGGTTGATGGGCAACAGGAAGAACAGCCAGGCGGGTGGGTAGTAGAGCCACGACTGAGGATTGGCCGCCCAGGGTCCGCCGCTGGCGATGGTCGTCCGCCAGAGTGGTACCTGGCCATCCTGGCGCAGGGAGCGCACGTTGTAGGCTACCGCCGGCCAGTGGGTAATGGTCAGGTCGGTGGCCTGGCCGCCCCGAGGATAGAGAAGGTAGCCGGGGTGTAAGAGCAAGGGCGCGAGGGCAAGACCCAACAGGATCAGCAGCAGCGCCGGGTAGGTGTAGCGGGTCATGGACCTGCCCCCACCTGGTATATCACGGCCTCGTTGCTGGACCAGACCGAGGTCAGGCCCAGTGCGAGCGGGCTCAGGTCGGGCTCGGCGGCCAGGGCCAGAACGTACCGTACCCCATAGCGGTCCAGCAGGTCACGGCGCTCAGCCGTGGAGGCTTCCGGGCTGAAGAAGCGGGTCGCTTCGGCCTCTTTGGTTTCGGCGTCGATAGTCTCGAATGGATGACCATAGACGACACGGTTGCCGGCCCAGGCGGGGATAAACTGGCCCGCTTCAGGGGGCGCCAATACGGTATCGGTCCAGGCGGTGTTGTCTCTCAACCAGGCATTGGCGGCCGCCTGATCGCCGGTCATCACCAGGGGCTGGCGGCCCTGGGAAACACCAACTACCGAAACCAGTGGCACGAACAGGTTGGTCAGCGCGGTCAAGCCGACGATGAGGCCGGTGGCCAGCGCCCGTCGGCGGGACTTCACCCGGGGCAGGAGGATCTGCTCCAGGCCCAGAGCAGCCAGCAGGGTCAGGGGCACGTGCAGCCCGGTGATGAACCGTCGCTGCAAGGCAAAGGGCACGTACAGAAGCACCACTACACTGCCCACCCAGGCGAGGAGGAAGAGATCTGGACACTCACGGCGCCGGACAGCGACAGCGATCCCGCCGAGTGCCAGAAGAAGGATCAGCCCGTAACCGAGAGCATAGTCCCACGGCGGTAGGGACGGGGTCAGATTCTGGGCTGACCAGGCAGCCAGCGCAGGGTTGGTATTGTAGACGTAAAGGTCGTAGAACATGATAGGGGCGCTCCCGGCAGCGACCGCACCGGCAGTGGCAATCTCGCTCCAGGGGAGTCGTCGATTCCGCCAAGCGATGATGACCAGGTATACGCCAAGGACGACCAATACGATGGGCACGGCAAAGGGCTGGATCACCGCCAGCAAGAGGCCCAGCCCAGCGGCCCCGAGCAGGCGAGGGATGCGGAGTGGCCGTTCTCCCAGATCGAGTGCGCTGAGAAAGATGAGCAACATCAGGCTGATCGACAGCGGAAAGTGAGGATTGGCCAGAATGCTCAGGAAGGTAAAGCCCTCCGCCACCCAGAGATCGGCCGTGATCAGGCCCAGGGGGGCCAGCAGCCAGCCCAGACCAGCCGAGAAGCCCAGCAGTAGGAAGGCTGCGCGTCGGGTGGTCACACGATCGAAGAAGCGGGCAATAAAGTGGTAGGCGACGATCAGCAGAAGCAATCCGGCCAGGGCCCGTGCCAGATGATAGACAACGGGGATCGGGAGATCCAGCGTGGCTGACAGTTGGCCCAAAGCCAGGTAAAAGGTAAAGATAAGGGCACCATCGTGGGGTTCTGGCGTGAAAGCCAGGTGAAAGAGCCAGTCGCCGCGAGCGCCCTGCTGCATCTTTGCATAGTACGATTCACCGTCGTAGTGGTTGATGAGTAGGCCGGTGTACTGCCCGCCGTCCGGGGTTGCCTGCCAGGCCAGGAGAAAGGGCAGGCAGGTCAACCCGACAATGAGGGCGGACCAAAGCCATGCCCAACGTCTCTCAGCTCCTGATATGTGTGACGCAGACCCCATGTTCGGTCCCTTCGGCTATAGGCGGGATAGGTGGGACGGGGCTGGTCCAGGCCAACCCTCCTGCCGGACTTTTCAGACCAACGGCCCGGACGGACCCCAGCTTAGCAAAAAGTATCCAAGGAGCACCCAAAAGACGGCGAACAGAAGCCCCAGGGCGCGAGGGTACCGGGCGCTCCAAACAGCGACGGCCGGTGTCAAAGACCCGATGCCAAAATAGGGAGCAAAAAAGATGCCGGCCAGCAGTGTCCAGCCCAATGAGTCACGCTTCCAGGCCAGCCAGGCGCACACGATGCCCAAGGGCACACCCCAGGGAAAGATCGATAGGTTCCAGGTCGCAGAGTTTTCGGGCAGCGGCGGGATCTTGGCCGGCCACCAACCCCAGATCAGGAAAGAGACAACCAGGACCCCCGCCATGGGCAGCCAGAAGCGCCAGTTGAACCCAGATCGCTTGAAGTAAAGGATGGAAACCAGACCGACCGTTTGTGGTTTGGTCATCAACAGCGGAACGCTCCACGCACCCCCGACAATGATACCCAGCATCGGGATCCACTCGATATTCCCCACTAGTTGGATGCCGATGAACGGCGGCGAGAGGAGGGTGACCAATACCGCTAGCCACGATCCTCCCGAGCGAAGCACAAGCCAGACGGTGATGGCGATGGTTAGCAGGCCGTTGACGATAAAGCCCAGCCGCAAGGGAAGAATGGCGATCGGCCACAATAAGAGAGCTACCCAGGGAGGGTTGTGGAAGGGGTACTGGTAGGGATCCCACCAGGTCCTGCCGGCTGGAGCAAAGCTGTCCCGCCAATCATGCCCTCTCTCGGGAGATAGCCAGATGGCGACATAGACGAGCGTGACCAGCAGAAAGCACAGGACGATGATCAGGTGCTGTAGATTCTGCCTGGCGGTGCTGGGTTTTCCGGTCCTTTTCGCCGCCACGAGTTGGCCTCCAGCCTTTTGGGGTGTCTACCATTTTACCATATTTGCCAGCTTTGGCAAGGGGGACCATGGTCCTACCAATTCCCCTCGATTTTGCTCAGCATTGTGGGTGTGGTATAATGACCGCGGACGAAAGAAGAATGCAGAGGATGACATTGACGTTGTACACGTGCAGCCAGAGAATCGATCTGGGAAGGGTAGGGGATTTCACCGCGCCTGGTCGGCGGCGGGTAGGGGCCTGATGCGCCTTGCATGAGGCCCTTTTTTCATGGCCCACCGCCGGGGTAGCGTGGAGGAGGTGCTCGTGAGCGTTGTACGGCAGCTATACCGGTTGCAGCTCGTTGACAGTGAATGGGCGGAGAGAAGTCAGCGCCTGGCGCGTGTTGAGGAGGGCCTGGGCGAGAGCCATGAGCTGATCCAGGCCAGGCAGGCCGTGACCGAGACTGAGGACAGACTGGGAGGCTTAAGACAGCAGATGCGCGCCCTTGAACTCGATATCGCCACTGTCAACAGCAAGCTGAAACAGAACCAGGATCGACTCTACAGCGGCCGGGTCCGGAATCCCAAGGAGCTGAGCAACCTGCAGGAAGAA
>JASFHU010000632.1:0-3741 GCA_050123055.1 Anaerolineae bacterium | reverse complement strand
CCCAATCCACCTGGTAGCCATTGAACTCGGGGCCGTCCACGCAGGCAAACCGAGTCCGCCCACCCACTTCGGCCCGGCAGGCGCCGCACATGCCGGTGCCGTCGACCATGATCGAATTGAGGTTGACCGTAGTGGGCACGCGAAAGGGCTGGGCCGTCAGGCAGCAAAACTTCATCATGACCATCGGGCCGACAGCCCAGATATGGTCGATGGGGCGGCCTGCCTCCAGCAGCTCTTTCAGAGGCGCGGTGACCAGGCCTTTGCGCCCCGTAGAACCGTCATCGGTGCAGATGAACAGCTCGTCGCTCACCTCTTGCATCCTGTCGGCCCAAAAGAGCAGGCTTTTGGTACGGACGCCGATGATCACCAGGACGGTGTTGCCTGCCTTCTTCAGGGCGCGAGCGATAGGGTAGATGGGCGCAATGGCAAAGCCGCCGCCGATGCAGACAACTGTGCCATACGGCTCGATCTCGCTGGGCAACCCGAGGGGGCCGGCAAGGCTTGCCAGGTGGTCGCCGGCGCGCATAGCGCCCATCTCTGTCGTTGTCTTGCCCACCTCTTGTACTACGAGGCTGATGGTCCCTCGATCTCGATCATAGTCGGCGATGGTCAGTGGGATCCGTTCTCCCTGCTGGTGGATGCGAATAATGACGAACTGGCCGGCCTGGGCCTTTGAGGCCACAGCCGGGGCGTGGACCTCGAACAGCTTGGTGACCGGAGTCAGTTCCTCTTTGACCTGGATTTCGTACATGCTGGCGCTCCCGTCAGCTACCGGTCGCAAATCCCCATCGGGGAGGGTGAAACATTCCTGATGCTGCGCAGTCAGCACAGCCGCTCGTCGATCTGGCGGGCCAATGCATAACAGACGGGCTGAAAGTGGCGCGTCCAGAATCGATGGGCCAGGATGTTCATCGGTTCCCAATCTACGGCACAGCGCTCAAAACCACCCTCACGTGCCCTGGCCAACACCCGGTCGAGCAATGCCGTGGCAATGCCCCCGCCACGGGCGCTCGGCTGGGTATAGGCGCTGACGATGCTGGTGGTCCTGTCGCCGGCAATGACGTCGCAGGCGTCGGGGTTGGCTGGTCCGTGACCCATGCCGGCAACGACGCTGTCCCCCTGCCAGGCCAGCCACAGGGCGTTGGCCGGATCCGCCAGCCATGCGGCATGCTCATCCAGCCTGTCCGGCTCTCTGCGGAAGAGGAAGGTGGGCGCGGACATCATGTGTCGCACCAGCGCCGTGAGCAGATCTCTCATCTGCTCCACGTCGTCGGGGCTGGCCTGCCGTATCTCGATCTCGGTGTTGGGGCCCGGCACAGGGTCCAGATCGGGCGTGCTGTCAACGGCGCGCACGCCATCGGCAGCGGCCAGGCCAAAGCCCAGCCCATGCCAGCCTTCAATCCCCGGCCGGTCGTGAGCCAGGAGGCTGATCAGGTGGGTCACACAGCCGTCGGCCACCCAGCGGGCTGAGAGCCGGGCATACATCTCCTCATAGAGCCAGCGGCTGTCTTCCAGGTCGGCCGCATTGGCCCATTCCGGGCTAAAGACCCCTCGCTTGCCCCTGAATTGCGGGATCACCATCCCCAGGAGAAACCCGGCGAGCCTGCCGTTGCGGATGGCGGCTACGCCAGGGGCCTGGCTGGCCAGGTCCTGCAGCCACGGCAGTGTGCTGCCGGGATCCTCGTAGCGAGTGGGCATCGCCGGCACCTGCTCGCGCAAGGCCCGGTAACGTGCACTGGCCAGGCCGGCTGCATCCGGGAGGTGTTTGCCTTCCAAGGGAACGATCTCAAAGGGCATCGGCTATCTCACTTTCACCACATGCCTAATGGCTGACCGTTCGCTGGAAGAGGCCCTCGACGGTGAAATCTGGCCCCTTGACATAGCCCAACACTTCCGCTTCCCTGGCCCGGACCTGGTGAGCAGCATCGGCCACCTGTGCAGCGATCGATTGGGGGACGATGGTCACCCCGTTGGCATCACCGTGCAACAGGTCTCCAGGCTTGATACGCACGCCGTCAATCTGTACTGCGACGTTGACCTCGACCAGGCGCGGGTTGCCGTGGGACGGCACCAGGCCGGCGGCAAAGCAGTGGAAGCCCAGCTCCTTTAGCTCCAGGATGTCGCGTATGCCGCCGTCGGTGACGATGCCAACGACCCCCAGCCGTGTGGCGATGGTGCCCATCACCTCGCCAATGTGGGCCGATTTGCGGGGCTGCGGGCCAATGTCCCTCATCACCAGCACGCTGGGCTTGGGCGACTCTTCCATCGCTTTGAGCCAGGCGTGCCAGACCTCGTCGTTCCGCGGGATGCCCGGCGTGGTCGAATCGACGGTGAGGGTAATGGCATAGCCCACCATGCTGCCCAGCTCGGGCAACAGGCAGCGGATGTCCATGCCAAAAAAGCCCTCGATCCTGCCTCGCACGTCAAACTGTTCGATGGCGTTGCAGATGGTTGGGGTGTCGATGGCCTTCAGGTCGTCAATGACCTCCGGAGGTAAGAACCCTGTCATACCGTCTCTCCTCTCTCCGCGCCTGCTGGTTGTCCTGCTGGGCACTGATCGATGATGCACGCATTCCAACGTTTCCTGGCTCGATGAGTATCAGTACACCGCAGTCTGCTCCTGCTGGATCGCCAGATCCAGCAGAAAGGCATCGGATCTGGCGATCCAATGCGAGCCACTGCGGTTCACTGAGTATAGCATAGGGAGGGCATGATGTGCAAGAACAAGGACATTGCCAGGCCGGCGTTTGTGTAGTATACTTTTGCCAGTCGTTGGAGACGTGCAAGCACCAAACAGGAGGCAAGAGTGCGGCAGAGACACGTACCCTGGCTCAGACTCGTCCTCTCCCTGGGGGCGTTATTGAGCATGCTGCTGCTCGTGGCAGGCTGTGGCGAGTCACCGCAACCGGGCTCCCCTGGTACGGAGACCCTCCCTGTGCCCACGTCTACCTCACCAAGTCGGGTGGGTACAGATTCGGCTCAGCGCTCACCAGCCGAGGAACCCTTTCTGCCCAGCAACATCAAGTTCGACCACATCTCGCGCGAGGATGGACTCTCTCAGAGCTCAATATTGTGCATTGTCCAGGACAGCATCGGCTACATGTGGTTCTGCACCCAAGATGGATTGAACCGCTACGATGGGCACGAATTCACCGTATACCGGAATGACCCGGACGATCCCGACAGTCTGAGCCAGGGAGAGGCCGTGTGGCTCCACGAGGATCAGGAGGGCATGCTCTGGATCTGGAAATACTTGGGCGGGCTGGACCGGTACGACCGCGACACGGGCCGCTTTACCCACTATGAGATGTTTGACCCCCCAGATCCCGAAAGCGCAAGCAGCGATTTTCTCTGGACGCTGTACGAGGACCCAGGGGGCACCCTTTGGGC
This sequence comes from Anaerolineae bacterium, assembly GCA_050123055.1. Classification (GTDB taxonomy): domain Bacteria; phylum Chloroflexota; class Anaerolineae; order JAAYZQ01; family JAAYZQ01; genus JASFHU01. The sequence goes on along the minus strand of JASFHU010000632.1, from coordinate 351 downwards.
CGGCACCTATCGGAGTGGGCTTCAGCGCTACGATCGCGAAATGGATCGGTTTGTCCAGTACCGCCACGACCCCGATGATCCTGAGAGCCTGAGTTCTGACCGTGTCTACGCCGTCCATGAGGATGACGATGGTACGCTGTGGGTTGGGACGCTGGCGGGGCTGAATCGTTTCGACCGGGAGACAGGCCGGTTCACTCGTTACCAGCACGAGGATGCGGATCCACAGACCGTGGGGGCTGACATCGTACAACAGATTCACGAGGACCAGGCAGGACGGCTGTGGGTGACCACCTTTGGCGTAGGACTTGAGCAGATCGACCGGGAGACGGGGGAGGTGATTGCACGCTACCA
>JASFHU010000631.1:0-3744 GCA_050123055.1 Anaerolineae bacterium | reverse complement strand
CTTCGGAGATGAGCGGCTCATCCTTTGAGGCGCCGGCCACGATGATGTTCAACTCGTCAAAGCCCGGTGAGATCCCAAACCAGGCCAGTGAATCGGGGCTGACGTAGCCGGCAGGCCAGCCGGTCCAGGAGGCCGCCATCGAATTCACGTCGTGGACGACACCCGCCACCGGCACCTCGCGCACCTTGCCGCTGGGCGTCTCAACCGTCAGCAGGTCGCCCACCTGCACCCCCATCCACTCCAGCGAGGCCCGCTCGATCAGGATCTCCTGATCGGGTGGCGGCCAGGCCCCATACTCGGGCAGGATCTCGAGGACGCGGATGTCGTCATAGTCGGCCACGGTATAGATCTGCAGGTTGCGCCACTGGTCGTCCTGGGGATCGGTCTTGAAGCGCACGGCAAAGCTGCGACGCCCGTCGGCATCTTCCACCTGGGGCATGTTCCGCACGGTACCCAACAGCTCGTCGTCAAAGGGTGCGGCAAAGATCTGGGCATCATAGGGATTGACGGCCATCCAGCTCTGGTTCAGCTCCCGGGTAAAGATGACCTGGGAGCCGGCGATCATGCCCACCGCAAAGACGCCCACGGCGATGGACAGGACGACGAGCAGGGTGCGCGTCTTGTTGCCCCACAGATCGCGCAGGATCTTGCGCCAGCGGGTGCTAAGCATGGTGCGCTCCGTTCCGGCCGTTCTCGTTCTCGGCGAGGCGCTGACTGGCTACCCGCTCCAGCGCCTCGCGGGTCGACCGCGACTCGTCCAGCAGGCTGGTGAAGGTGTCCGCTTCCAGGCCCACCACCTCGGCCCCGGTCTCCCAATCGGCACGGATGGTGGCCAGGTTCGCGCCGCCCCGCAGCAGCTCGATCTCGCCAAAGTACTGGCCCTTGCCCATGCGGGCCACCACCATCCTGTCGCCATCGGAGGCCTCTACCAAAACCTCGACCTGGCCCCTGGTGATGATGTAAAAGCTGCCCGGCGGGCTGCCTTCCTGAAGAACGATGGCACCGGGTGCATAGGACTGTCGCTGCAGATTTCGCGTGGCTCGGATGAGTTGCTCATCGGTCAGCGCCGGAAAGGTTTCGACCAGGAACTCCTCAATGATCTCGCCGTCAGAGAGCATGACCGTCCGGCTGACGCGGCGGGAGAGATCCCGGTCGTGGGTCACCATGAGGATCGTCTTGCCCTCGGCCACCAGGCCCTCAAAGAGCCTGAACACCGAATCGGCCGTCTTGGAATCGAGATTGCCGGTGGGCTCGTCGGCAGCCAGGATGGGCGGATCGTTGGCCAGCGCCCGGGCAATGGCCACCCGTTGCTGTTGCCCCCCTGAGACGGCCGAGGGTAGCTTGTGGGCGTGGTCGGCCACGTCGACCTGCTCCAGCAGGTGCATGGCCCGCTCCTGCCGCTCGCGTCTGGTGTACATGTGACAAAAGTCCATGGGCAGCATGACGTTTTCCACCACCGTGAGCGTCGGCAGGAGTTGGAAAAACTGAAAGATGACGCCGATGGTCCGCCCTCGCCACTGGGCGAGCGGACCCTCGCGGAGGGTTCCCACCGACGTGTCGCCCACCAGCACCTCCCCGGCGGTGGGCCTGTCGATACCGGTGATCATATTGACCAAGGTCGACTTGCCGCTGCCGGACTTGCCGATGACGGCCACAAACTCGCCGCTATCCACCTGCAGATCGATCCCCTTGAGGGCGGGAAAATCTCCCGCTGCGGTGTGGTAGGTCTTGACCAGGCCGCGGCACTCGATGAGATGATCGTTCCCGTTGGGATAGCGGGCGCCATGCAACCCCTCAGATGTGCCCTTTCGCCTCCGTTTGCGTCCGAACATAGGTAACACTCCTGCCTTGCGCTGTACACCTTTGCCAATAAACCCTACGATAGACAACCCGCAAAGTTGTGTTGCCGTTCGCACCCCATCCACGCCGGCCTCAGACGCGATCGTCTACGCCAGCCGGCAAGTTTTATCCCTACAGTACAGGATACTCCAATCGCGGCTTTTTTGCCTGTCCCTCGCCTAACAGATGGCTATCGAGAATCGGACAGACGGCTGCCAGAAATCACTGCCCCGACGCCCCCAACCCATATAGTATACCCCAAAATGGAACCGGGCGCATCGGCCACCTGGTGAATCTGGGACTGTCCAGGTGGCCCATTAGAGTTGGTACCTGGGATATCCGGTAGCGACACTTGTGCACCAATAGCCGAGCGGCCATCACGATTCTCGTTCGCCAGCTCTTGAAGGAAGCGACGGGATATGGTAAAATGGGGTTGTCTCTGGTACACAGGTGTCGAGTGAGATCTCCGGTGAACCGAGTTCGCTGGGGATGTCAGCGGAAGAGGTGAGATGTTCACGCCGTTCCTGACCATCGAACCCTCCATCGAGTCCATCAGGCCCAGTTCACGGGTGATCCTCACCCGCGTTTATCTCGAGATGGCGGGCTATCCCCAGCTTGGCAACAGCGTGCTGCACATTGCCCACGCGCTGTGAGGCGGGCTCCTGCTGTTTGTCGCCGTGCTGCTGCCGCTGGCATTTGCCAACCGCTGGGCTATCTGGGCCAGTGCGCCGTTGGGCGGGATGGGCATCGGGCTTTTCATCGACGAGGTGGGCAAGTTCATTACCCAGTCCAACGACTACTTTTTTCCGCCGGCGCTGTCCATCGTCTATGGATTCTTTCTGCTCACCTTCACCGTGTACCTCGTTTTCCGCCGGCCGCAGCGGCAGAGTCCTCGCCGGGCTCTATACCATGCTCTTGACCGCCTTAAGGACGCCGTCGATCGGGATCTGGATGCCGATGAAGCAGCCCGGATCGAATCGCAGTTGGCCGCCGCCAAGCAGCCGGACCAGCACGCGGCCGTGGCCCTGGCCGAGGCGCTGAGTGGTTTCTTGCAGGCGGAAGACCTCCATCCTTCAGACGCTGTACTTCTACCTGTCCCAGTTTTCGGCGCTCACAGCGACGCTGCTCCAGTTGGGATTCTTGCTTGTTCTGCTTGCCTATCGGCGTTGGTACTTGAGGGACCATGCCGTGGCGACGTGAAGGCGCTGTTTGATGGACACTTGGTAGCGTGCTGGGCCAAGATTCCGACTTTGCAGCAACCGTACTTGTCCTGAAATCTGGACTTGCTCAAGGTATGGAACCGTGATACAATTGTGCATGTTGGCCGTATTGGGCAATCATGGGCGCGGTTGGAGCCATATGGGCCGCCCTCGCGTGGCCCGGATCGGAGGAAGGCCGTGAAAGCAATCGTCATGAACGCGTACGGAGGGCCGGAGGTCCTCGAACTCAAGGAAGTTGACAAGCCAGAGGTCGGCGAGAACGACGTACTGGTCGCTGTACACGCATCAAGCGTCAACGCCGGCGACTACTTTGGCATGAGGGGCAGTCCGTGGCTCGCCCGGTTCGATGTCGGATTTCCCAAACCGAAGGACCACATCCTCGGCTGGGACGTGGCCGGGCAGGTTGAGGCGGTCGGCAAGAATGTGACGCGGCTCCAACCGGGTGACAAGGTGTTCGCCTCCTGTAGCGGTGCCCTGGCTGAATATGCGTGTGCACCCGAAGGTGAATTCGCAAAGGCACCAACCAACCTCACGCTTGAGCAGGCCGCGGCCGTGCCTGCTGCCGCATCGGCTGCGCTCCACGCTCTTCGCGACCAGGCGAAGGTGCAGCCGGGGCAGAAGGTCCTGATCAACGGGGCCTCCGGGGGTGTGGGAACCTTTTCGGTGCAGATCGCAAAGGCGCTCG
>JASFHU010000630.1:0-3745 GCA_050123055.1 Anaerolineae bacterium | reverse complement strand
GACCAGCTCATCCAGCCGCCACAGGGCACCCAGGCGGATGGCGGTGGGGATGGTATCGTTGGTGCTCTGGGCCATGTTGACGTGGTCGTTGGGGTGGACCGGCTTTTCCGGGTCGTCGATGCGGTAGCCCAGGATCTGGTTGGCCCGGTTGGCGATCACCTCGTTGGTATTCATGTTGTGGCTGGTGCCGGCGCCGGCCTGGAAGGGGTCGACGACAAAGTGATCGTCCCAGCGGCCATCGACGACCTCCTGGGCCGCCTGGACGATGGCTTGTCCACGCTCTTGGTCCAGAAGGCCCAGATCCATGTGGACCATGGCCGCCGCCTGTTTGATAATGGCCATACCCCACACAAAGGCGCGGTAGGGCTTCAGGCCGCTGACGGGAAAGTTGTGCACGGCGCGCATGGTCTGAGCGCCATAGAGGGCCTCGGCAGGGACCTCGACCTGGCCGAGGGAGTCTTTTTCGAAACGTGCTTCCTTCATCCTTCCTCCAAGGCCCGTTGGCAGTCAGGCGCTCAGGTACGAGTCGGCATAGATCAGCTTGTTGGTAAGAACCTGGACCGTCTTGAAGAGGCTGACCTGAGCCGGGTCGGACTGGTCGATGGAAGCAGGGTCAAGCTCTACCTCGGCGTTGCTCACGTCGTAGAGGCGCAGGAGAAGCCGGTCGTAGGCGGTGGTGACATCACGCTCGCGCACCACGCGGATGACCTCCATCAGGTAGGGATCGAGGGGATTGGCCACCAGGGCATCCAGCCCGGCAGCCAGGAGCATGGTCACATAGGCCTGGGTCACGTAGGGTTTGGCCGCGTCGGCCACCCCGTCGGCAATGTCATCCAGGTGGACCAGGGTGTTGGGGACAGGCTCGGCCGCCACCTTGAGCAAGCGGAGTGTCTCGGTGGTGGTGGGGACCATTGGCTGGTCACAGGTCAGGGCGACCACCAGTGGGTCCACGTAGATGTCCTCCAGTGCCAAACCGGCATCGAGTGTCTGGGGCAAAAGTGTCTCTGTGACGAGGGTCAGGCGCTCGTCGGTTGGCGACGGCAAGCCATCGGGGCAAGCCGAAAAGGCCAATCTGGTCCCGTAGCGCTGAGCCAGACTCAAAAAAGGAGCAAGATCCTCGACACCGGAGAGGGTGGCGTCGATCAGGATCTGGTCCCTGGCCGCCTGGAGCCCCGCTTCGAGGGCTACAGGATCGTCGCTCCGCAGCACCAGGGGGATGCTCACCTGGTCGTGGATGATCCCCACCAACCAGGCCAGATCTCGAGCAGCATCTTTGCGCTGGGGACCCAAGTCCACCAGCAGCCAATTGGCCCCAGCCTCTACCTGCTGGCGTGCCAGGGTCTGGAAAAGAGAGCCCTTGCGCTGGCGCAAGGCAGCGGCCAGTATGCCGCGGGTCAGTCGAATCTGATTTCCGATCAATAACATGGTCGTCCTCCTCAGGATGTTGACTCCACTGCAAAAAGGTCAGTGGCGTAGTGTATGTTGTGTGGGCGCTTCGCGCCCACACAACATACACTACCTTTTTGCCCTTTTTGCAGGGCATTCAATGTTGGGTAATGGGTTACAGCTACGATCTCGGCGGTGAGGACGACCACGGTGTCGTGTTAGGTATGATGCTAGAACGGCGAAAAGCCCATCGCCGTCTGGAATTGGCCTCTCAAAAAGTTATACTCTCCCTCCAACAGGTCCAGGTGACCCCGCTCCATTTCGACGAGGTCGAGGAACATGCGCTTGCCATTGGGATCGCTGGTCTGTTGGGCAGCGCGAGTATAAAAGTCCACGGCGTCTTTTTCGATGAGGTAGGCCATGCGCAGGGCGGACAGATCAGAGGTATAGGCGACGATATTCTGTTCTACGCGCTCGCGGGAAAAGATAGGCGAGCCCTTGACCAGATCCAGCGGCAAACCCTTGTAATCGGCCCACTGGCCACTGTCTTTGAGCTCGGTCCTCGTATTGCGCAATAGCTCCAGGTGCATGACCTCGTCCTGAGCCAATCGCTCGAACATGACCTGGGCGTCCGGGTCTTCTGTTCTCTCCGCGAACCTTTGATAGAAGTTGAACCCGTCGATCTCGGTCTGGATGGCCATCTGGAGCGCAGTCAGTACTGTATCCAGCTCAGGCATTCTTTTCCTCCAGGGCTAACTCTTCCTCGCCATCGGCGCGTAGATCCAGCAACCAGTTTTGGAACTCACCGCCAGCATCGATCTTGGCCCGGACGCGCTCGTGACCTGTGGCACGCAGATGACTCTCCAGATCGCTCCGGCCGGCCTCAGTATCCAGGTCCAGGTCTGGCCAGCGAGCGGAGATCGCCTTCATCGACGTCCATATGCAGTAACGGAACATTCGCTCGTCGCCCTTGAGCACCCGGAAAAAGTACTGGAATCGCTGACCTGGCTCCGGCTTGAAACCTTCATCCACGGTGTATCCCTGATAGGTCCAACCTTCACCGTGGCCCTTGCGTTCCTGACCGAGCATTGCCTGAGCCTGCGCCAGGACCTCATTTGGGTCGGCGGTTGGCCTGGCGCAAAGTGTGCCCAGGCAGACATAGGCTGCGGGCGCCGGTTCGGCAGGGTAACCCAGCCGCGCCAGACGCGACGGCTCCCACACCGGATCCACCGCCTGAACTGTCTTGTTGGATGCGTAAGCTCGGCGTGCGGCACGCAGCAGCTCGGCCCGGATGGGATCCTCATTCTCGCCCACGACCGTGACAAGGAGCGGCTTGCGCAGGAAGCGATCGACGACCAACGCAAAACGCGATGCCTCGATGCCCAGACCGGCATAGGTTGGGACCAGCGCTTCCAGCGTCTGCTGAGCCGCTTGCTGATATTCCTTGCGACCGGTCAGCCGGTAGAGACGCAGGTGGGCCTCGCCAGCAGCCACGTTCTCGCAGAAGGGTTTTTCCCGGCGGCGGAGCCGGCCAACGGCCTCGGGCGCGGCCACCGTGTCAAAGTAGCGGCCATCGCTATCGCGCAGAGCACGGTCGGCAAAGCGCAGCAACGTCTCGGCGCGCTGGAGATAGACTTCGCGGCCAAAGTGCTCATAGGCATCCAGCCAGGCCTGGATCATGCTCACCTGGTCAGCCAATAGGCCGGGCAGATGAGGCTGGAGGTCAAAGTAGTGGTACATGCCCAGCCCTTCCTGGTAGCTCTTCTGCCAGATGAATTCCAGGGCACGGATGGCCAAGTCAGCATAGCGGGACTCGTTGAGGACGGCGCTGGCCAGCATGTAGGCTGAGGCGATGGCGGCGTTCCTCTCGGTATAGATGGTCGTGTCCACGTAGGGAGCCTGCCGCTCTTCGCGGCCTCCGGCATCCAGAGCATAGTACTCAGGGTCGGCTTCCTGACTACTGTAAAAGTATCCCCGCCCACGGTCCCAGAGAGCAGCATCCACGTAGGCCAGGATGCCCTGGGCCGTATCCAGGTAGGCCCGCTCGCCAAATGCCTGGTAGGCACGCAAGTACAAGCCGAGAAGCTGTGCCTGGTCGTCGACCATCTTTTCGTAGTGCGGGATGCTCCAATCGGCGGTTGTCGAATAGCGGAAAAAGCCGCCGCCGATACGATCGTAGAGGCCACCCTGTACCATGGCACTCAGCGATTTGCGAACCACCTCCAGCAATGAATTGTCGCCAGTGCGATGGGCCATGGCCAGCGCGAATTCCAGTACGTCGGCGTGGTGGAACTTGGGCGTGCCGCCGAAACCGCCATGCTCGCCATCAAAGGAGTCGATGACCGACTGGGCGACTACC
>JASFHU010000629.1:0-3755 GCA_050123055.1 Anaerolineae bacterium | reverse complement strand
CGATTGGGTGGGAAGGCCGGGTGTGAAAGAGGAATCGCTTCGACTTCAGAGGTTCATTGCGCAAACCATAGACCAGGGCGATTCTGATCAGGCTCGACAGGCCGCCCTGGCTCACATGACCTACATTGCCGGCCTGTTGGACGAGCATTGAGGAGAGAGAAGGAGGATGAAAGGCATCAACTCTGTGGCTTTCATGGGCCCTCAGTTTGCGGTTCTATCTGAAAGCCAGATCCAGGATCTGCACCTGGCTGCCCTTGAGGTTCTGCGGCGCACAGGCATCCGTTTCTATCATCAAGGGGCCCTGGACATGCTCAAGCAAGCCGGGGCTTTTCTCTCCGACGGCAACCTGGTCAAGTTCCCTGCTGCGCTGGTGGATGAGGCCATCGCCTCAGCACCTAGCCGGATCATCCTGTGCGACCGAGATGGGGAAGCGTCGGTATTCCTGGAAGGGACCAAGGTTTGGTTTGGCACCGGCTCCGACTGCCTGAATTTCCTTGACCCGGAAACGGGCGAGCACCGCCCTTTTACCCGGTCAGATATCATCGATGGCTACCACCTGTGCGATGCTCTGCCGAACATCCACTTTGTCATGTCCATCGGCATCCCATCCGACCCTTCGACTCCCTCAGGGCAGCGCGTCGATCCCGACCTGGCCTACGACGTACAGATGGCGCTGATGCTGGAGCACACGTCCAAGCCCATTGTCTTTGTAACCAACGATAAGGCCAGTTGCCAGCGTGCCATCGACATGGCTGCTGCCGTGGCGGGCGGTCATGAGGCCCTGGTCGAACAGCAGCATATCCTGCTCTACTCCGAGCCAAGCTCCCCACTCCAACAATCAGAGACAGCAGTGGACAAGCTCTTGCTCATGTCTGAAAATCGACTGCCCATCGTCCACTCGCCCGCGCCGCTCATGGGCGGCACCGCCCCGATTACGATGGCCAGCGGACTGGCCATGGCGCTGGCCGAGATCCAGAGCAGCCTGGTGGTACACCAGCTCAAGAATCCGGGCGCGCCCTTTGTCGTCGGCTGCGGCCTGCACCACATGGATATGAAGTCGGCGCAGATCTGCTACGGTTCGCCCGAGTTCCAGCTCACCAAGGCAGCTATCGCCCAAATGGGACGTTGGTATGGCATTCCCACCTGGGGGTATGCCGGCTGCACCGACGCCAAAACGCTGGATGAACAGGCGGCGGCGGAGGCTATGCTGTCGGTCATGATGGCCAAGTTCAGTGGCGCGAACCTGATCCACGACGTGGGCTACGTGGAGAGCGGCCTGACCGGTTCGTACGAGATGATCGTCCTGACCGACGAACTGGTAGCCCTGACCGACAATCTGATCAAGGGCATCGAGATCACAGAGGACACCTTGATGTTGGACGAGATCCACCAGGTCGGTCCCGGCGGCCACTTTATGGACACGGAGCAGACCTTGACGCGCTTCCGTGATTTTTGGTATCCTGATTTGCTGGACCGCAGGCGGCGGGAGCAGTGGCTGGCAGCGGGGGGGGCGACGCTGGGCCAGCGGCTCACGGCTCGCGTTAAGGAGATCATCGGAGAGCACCAGCCCAAGCCGTTGGATCCAGACAGAAAACGCAAGCTCCAGGAGATCCTGGCTCAATAGGCTGGATAGGCCGGCCAGGCCGAAAGGGGCCGAAAGAGGCGGCTTGACAGGATGTCTGTGTATGGTATAATCAGTAGACCGCAATGGCTCGCGGTGGATCGCCAGATCCACCGCAGTTCTGCCGGATCTGGCGATCCGGCAGGAGCAGATTGCGGTGTACTGATAATCGAGAATGACTTTTGGGCTATTTGATCTGCCAGATTCACCACACCAACATGCGAGCTACGGGAGCGGCTACAGCAAGAACGTCCGCCAGCATTGACAGAAAGGAGGTGCCGGGCAAGGAGTCTCTTGGCCGACCATGTCGGCAAGTGGAAGCAGAGTTCACCCATCGTTACTGGTGACTCGCTTCAGACCTCGTCAAAGATTAAGAAACAGATAAGGGAGGAGCAAACGATGGAAATCATCAAGCCGAAGAAGCGAAATGTACATCCGTACGTCCCCGAGTTGGAGGACCTATATCGTAGGGGCCGGATCACGCGACGCGAATTCTTGCGGAACGCGACCTTGCTGGGAATGTCAGTAGCCGGCGCAAGTGCGTTCCTGGCGTCCTGCGCCCCTGCGGCAGAGCCCACGGAGGCGCCGGCAGCCGAACAGCCGGCCGCACCGGCAGCCACCGAGGCCCCACCGGCGGGAGGCCCCGTGCGGGGCGGAACCTACACTGCCTCGATGCAGCTCCAGCTCTTGGACCACCCGGCCCGCCTCTCCTGGGTGGAGGGCGCCAACATCGTGCGCCAGTTTGGGGAGTACCTGACCGAGACCGGCCCCGACAACATCACGCGCCCCTACCTGCTGGATAGGTGGGAGGCCAGCGAGGACGTCATGACCTGGGACCTCTACTTGAAGCAGGGCATCAAGTGGAACAACGGTGACGACTTTACGGCTGAAGACGTGATGTTCACCTTTGGCGAGTGGCTCAACGAGGATGTGGGTTCCTCGATGTTGGGGCTGCTGGCTTACCTGCGGGGCATGCAGGACGTGGAAAAGGTAGACGACTATCACGTGCGCCTGAACCTGCAATACGGCGACATCGGCGTGCCCGAGCACCTCTTCCACTACCCGGCCATTGTTCTGCACCGCGGCTTTGAGGGCGACATCATCAAGCAACCGGTGGGCACCGGCGCCTTCATGCTGGAAGAGTACGCTGAGGGTGAGCGCGCCGTGTTCAAGCGCCGGGAAGACTATTGGCGCAACGGCGAGGATGGCCAACCCCTGCCCTACCTGGACGAGTTGATCTATGTCTCAACCGACAAGGATGCCGGTGTCGCGGCGCTACAGGGTGGCCAGGTGGATAACGTCTACGACCCGCGCCCCAGTGACTTCCAGGCGCTGAAGGACAATCCCAACCTGGTCGTGCGGCCGGTCAGCACCTCCCAGTGCCTGATTGGCCGAATGCGCGTCGATCTGGAGCCCTGGGACGATCCGCGGGTGCGCAATGCCATGAAGATGTGCCAGGACCGGGCCAGGATCCTGCAGCTCTCCTACTTTGGTGAGGGCGACCTGTCCATCGACGCCCACATGGCCCCGGTACACCCTGCCTACTGCGAGAAACCGATCCCCGAATACGATCCCGAGGGCGCCATGGCGCTGCTGGAAGAGTATGCCGCCGAGAAGGGCCTGGAATTGCCGCTCAAGGTCACGCTGGCCACCAAGAACGACCAGGCCGAGCCCGAGATCGCCCAGGCACTGAAAGAGATGGCCTTGCCTGGCGGTTTTGACATCACCCTGGACATCACCGAGCCGGCCGGCTACTGGGACCGCTGGACCGAGGTGGATCTGGGCATCACTTCCTGGACGCACCGACCCATCGCCGTGATGGTCCTGCCCCTGGCCTACACCGAGGAGGCCATCGGCAACTGGAACGAGACGCGCTGGACCGACCCCGAGTTTGAGGAGCAACTGCGTGAGGCACAGGGCACGCTGGACGTCGAGGCGCGCCGGAGCATCATGTGCGATATGGAAGACATCATGCAGGAGCGCGGCCCAATCTTCAATAGCTACTGGAAAAACGTGTGGAACATCACCAACAAAAAGTTCCAGAACATCAAGGCCCACCCCACAGCCTACGACCTGCTCTACGACGTCTGGATCCAAGAGGCCTAGAACTTAGAAGTTGTCCAAAAACAACTTC
>JASFHU010000628.1:0-3757 GCA_050123055.1 Anaerolineae bacterium | reverse complement strand
CTTCCTTGCCCTCGAAATAGCGGTAGATGGTGCCGGCGCCCACGCCGGCCCTGTCGGCGATCATGGACATGGCCGTGCCGTGAAAGCCATGTTCGGAGATCAGTTCCAGGGTTGCTTCCAGTACTGCGTCTCGCTTGGTCGTCATCGATACCCTTCAATCCGCCTCGTTGGCTGTTTCGGACGGAACGTTCATTCCTCACCAATGTACCATGTCGCGGCACCTCTGTCAAATCTGCGTACGATTGCGGCCTATTCTCACCAGATCGAAGTCAGGGAGCCCGCGCGCTGGGTGGTTCTGTCCGACTTGACCGGACAGGACCAAGACGGACGTATTCCAGAGAATCCTGTCCAACAGTAGGAACTGGTGTTGGACAATATCACGCGCAATCCTGAAGCCGCCAACATGGAGATCCAGGACCTGGTGAAAGTGACCTTTTACCTCGTCGGGGATATGGCGGCGGAGGGACGCCGGGAGGTGATTGCAGCCTGGCTCCAGGATCACCAACCCTGTATGACGCTGCTCTATGTTGCGGCGCTGGCTGCACCCATTCTCAGGGTCGAAGTTGATGCCTGGGCCTGCTGTGCTGAAGGCTAGGAAAGAGGTAGTGTTTGCCACCATCCAACCTCATAACGGCTCGGGACGAGACCGCCTGCTGGATGTGGCTGACTGTGCTAGCGGCCAAGCATAGGTTCACTGAAGAAGATGTCTTGGTGCTGCTCGCCACCATCACCGCTCAGCGATTCGAGCCGGTCTTGGTCCCTGACACACCCCCGCCGTACCCGGCCACAAACGGCTTCATCCCGTCAGCAACCCGGACCATCGACTCAAACCCGTAGACGTGCGCGTCGGCGAACTGGAAGGTGATGATGCCGTTGGGATTCAGGATTACCCGGTTCCCGCCAAAGCCGGACATATAGGGAATTTGGATAGGATCGCCGTCCGGGCCGGGATAGGGCATTGACCAGAAAGACATGTGGTAGGCACCCTGGCCATAGTCGTTGAACTCCCCCGTGGGCAGCCCGGCGGTCTCGCTCTTCCGTAGGGCCTCGGCCAGCTTGCCGGCGTGCAGGAGCTGCCGTCCCTGGTGCCGGCCCCCATCTCGCAGAAGCATGGCCACCTTGGCCACGTCATCCACCGTCGGGTACAGGCCAACCCAGAACTGGGAGATGCCCCTGCTGCCATCCGGCTCGACCGTGCGCATCATGGGCGCGTGGTAGAGGCCGATGGGCCGGTATACCTCCTCCATCACCACGTCCCAAACATCCGCCTCCGGGCCCTCCACGCTCTTTAGAAAGGCATCCATCGCCATCGACAGGATGAAGGTATGGCAAGAGTTGTAACGCGCCACCTGGCCAGGACCCCAGGGGTAGTCGCCGGCCCTGAAACAGACCTCGGCTTTGTCCTGCGCGCTCGTGGCCTCGATGAAGCCCTGAAAGATCTCCTCGTCCCCCTCTTCGTCGGCCAGCATGACGTTGGGCTCTGCGTGCTCAGGCAGGTCATCGCCGATGCCGGTGGCCATGTTCAGCGCATCGGCAAAGGTGACCTCCTCCCAGCCGTCGTGCTCGGCCATGATTGCGACATAATCCGCAATCCTCAGCTCAAAGACCTCCGGGCCGTATTTCTCTGCTAGGCGCAGCATCGCCACCGCGGCCCCCATCGACTTTGTCACCGAGAACGCCCCGTGTCGCATCGCTTCGCAGTAGGGGAAGGGGCCGTAGCGGGTGCGGCAGGGCTGCAGGTACAGGGTATCATCCAGGATCAGACCCGACGCGCTCAGGTCCCAGGAGAGGATGGCGCCATTGAAGCTGCCCAGCAATTGGGGATCATATTGCTCTTCCAGGTCCGACCAGGGACGGATCGGGGTCCGGTGGCTGAGCTCCTTTGCGAACTGGGCCATCAGAGCTTCCCGGTCTCTGAGCCTGCCCGGGCGGTACTCCATCGCTGACTGCCCCCAATAGTCCTCCTGTCGCCAGGCCGCCGTTTCCTGGCCCACCTGGAAACGGTAGGCCGAGACCTGGGCCTCGTCGTACAGGAAGGTGGCGACGCCGTTGTGCGTCTCGTTCGTGTCCTTGGCCACCAGGGCAAAGGGGAAGGAGGCGCGGGATAGGCCGACATCCCCGGCTTCCGACCACACCTTTCCCGGTGAGAGGATGATCTTCCAGAAGCTCGTCTCCCCCGGCGAGAGGATCACCTCTCGCTGCACCGGCACCAGGTGGTCTCCGGAGGTGAAGAACTCGGCCGAGAAGCCCGGAAAGGTCTTCTCGTTGGAGCGTCGCACCTGTCCGGCGGACACGGTATCCAGCATTCTGAATTCGGGTACGGCCAACGTCCCTTCCAGCTCGTGCCGTGCCGCTCCCCAGTCCCCAAGCGGCGCAAAAAAGGCGTGGTTGACCGGACCCTCCCCCTCATAGTCCGGGGCCAGCAACTCGTCCGCCGTAGCCTGATCCCGTTTCTCGAACCGGACCGGCTCAAAGGCTTCCACAGCGGGGATAAAAACCGTCTCGCGTAGGGGCTCATGGTCTGCCAGCCCCGAGCTTAGTGCGACCATATAGACACCCGAGTCCGTTTCCGACAGCGCCAAGTCGACCATCAAGGACCCGCCGTCGGGGGCCGGTACCTCGATGGCGTACAGCTCCCAGGTCAGGAGACCGCTGTCGTTCGTGCCCGCGCCTTCTGGGAGCGCGTCCGTGCCCAACCGGGGCAAGATGGCGCTGGGGATCACGACCTCGGCTCTTTGGCCCGGAAAGGCCTCGTGCATGAGCTGCTTGAAGGGCCAGGCGCCACCGGCAAAGTGGCCAGGGTTCACCTCCATCCAGCCCTCTGGCCGGACGCCGCGGATGCTCCATGCCTGGCTGGTGAAGGGCATCAGCTCGATGGCCGGCGCTTCTGGTTGCCCGCAGCCGGTGGCCAGCAAACCAAGCGCCAGTACTACAAAGAGAACCCTCTTGATCATCTGCCTTTCTCCTCTCCTCAACTCCCGAAACACCCAGACAAGTGTGGGACTCCGGACTCGCCAGCTTGTTGGGGACGTTTTCGTCTATCGTCTCGATGTCCAGTCTACCACACGCAGCAGCCGGGCGCATCGGCCAACTGGTCGAATCGGGGATGGGCCATCTGGCGAATTCTGGGATTGGCCAAGTGGTCAAGCCCTGCTGGCCCATTAACCAAGTTGAAGTCGCAAGTTCTCTCGTGCCCCTTCAGCTCGGATTGCCTTTTTGCTCATTCCGCTTTATAATGAGTTTGGTGGGTGGTCAACAGGGCCCCTGGGTCACTATCAGGGACGAGACTGGCCTTGTAAGGGCGCAGCCAATGTATTCCCATGCGCCTGCGCACCTACAACGGCAGGCTACTCTCAGAGTAGGCTAGCGATGAGGCGGTGTGACCATGCCCTACGCAAGAGCAGGCTTTGACCTCGAGATCGATCTCTCCCGGGCTGCCATCGAGCGCCAGGAGAGCGATCCCGGCCTGAACGACGCCTATCTCGGGGGCCGGGGCACCTGTACCCGGCTGTTCTGGGACAGAGTGACCCCCGAAACCGAGCCCTTTTCTCCCCACAACCCGCTGATCTTTGGCGTCGGTCTGCTCACCGGCACCATGGCCCCAGGCGCCAACCGGACGGCCATCGTCACCAGATCCCCCCAAACGCGGCTGCTTACCTTCTCCAACCTGGGTGGATATTGGGGGCCAGAGCTTAAACATGCCGGCTATGATACCCTGATCGTCACCGGTAGATCGCCCACCCCGGTCTACCTGTGG
>JASFHU010000627.1:0-3758 GCA_050123055.1 Anaerolineae bacterium | reverse complement strand
CACGGCGATCACTGGAATGTCGCGGATGACAGGATCCTTCCCCTTTTGGAGAAGCACTTCCGCGCCGTCCACTTCTGGTAGCATCAGGTCAAGGAGCACCAGATCGGGCTGCTGGCTATGCATCATCTCCAGACCCTCGACGCCATCTTGAGCGCCCAGCACCTCGTAGCCATCCCTCTCCAGGATGAGGCGCAGCAGGTCAAGCATGCCGGCCTGGTCTTCGATGCATAGAATCTGTGCTTTCGTCGTTGCGTTGTCGATCACAATCCTTACCATCCTCGGCCGCATTTCCCAGCCGTCCCGTAACAATTCCATTTTAGCAGAATCAACAATGAAAGTCAAACAGGGCTGGTGGGCCGAGGAAGCGAGTTTGGATGGCCCAATCCCAGCTCAGGTGCGCCACAGCCACGGCCAGGCGAGGACGCGGCTGGCCGCAAGCACCTCTCGCAGCCGCTGGATCTCGGCCAGGTTCCCGCCTTCATCCCCCAGGGAACGAAGGTGATGCTTTTTGAAGGCCAGCTCGGTTGCACACTGGTAGTAGCGCCCGACTGACCGGTAGGCCATCCGCCCCCCCCGACCCCAGGCGTTCCAGCGCACCCACATGCGCTGTCCTGCATTACGCAACAGATCGAACTCCTGGGGGCTCAAGGCTCCCCGACGGACCTCCTCTACCAGCCCGCGCTCGATCCATTGGCGCTCCTTGCGCAGCACCATCAGCGCGATGCCCAGCAGCAGCAGGAGCCCTCCCCAATCTACCACCAGGCTGACACCCAAGGACAGACAAAAGGTTTGCCTGACCAGCGTGGCACCAGCATTGTGGATGGCGTGGAATAGAACGGCCACCGACCACCCACCCAACGGAACCAACAGCCGCTGGGCCCAACTGCGGGACAGCCGGGCATAGCCCACCGCAGCGCCGGTGATTCCGGTCCAGAAGGCATGGTTGAAGCCAAATACCACGGTGCGCATCCAGGCAGTCATCAGCCCCGAAGCGAGGCCCTCCTGGCTGAGGATCGGATAGAGGTAGGCAAAGAGGTTCTCGGAAAAGGCAAACCCAAAGCCGATCATCGCGCCATAGACGATGCCATCCAGCACATCGTCAAACTCGCGCTGAAAGAGCAATACCAAAATGATCAGGGCCATCCCCTTGGCGCTTTCTTCGATGAGGGGAGCGCTGATACTGACACTGGCCAGATCGGCCAGCAGGCTTTCGCCGCCCAGAGCAGCGATGGGCGCATCAAGGGCGAGCTCCAGGAACACCGAGATGATAGCCGCCGGAATAGCGCCCCACAGGAAGGCCAGAGCCAGAAGCCAGAGTGGCTCTTTTTCGTAGCGGTCAAGCCACCAGACAAAGGCAATGTAGATGACCATCGGGATCAGGGCGGCCAGGGTTGCCACGGCCGGAACGAGCATGCGGGATCAAGCCTCCACTCAGACCCGAACCAGGGCATAGAAGACCGGCATGAATACTGTCCGCTCCCCTGATTCTATGGCCGCCAGGTCAGCAGCCTTGAAACCTGCCAACTCGCCAGCGGGCACGAGGCCGGCTAGCGAACGCTCCCACAACGTCCACTCAGATTCGAATTGGGCATGGAGCATAGCCAGATCCCAGAGACCCGGGATCACACCCACATCGGCGTGGCGAACGCCCGGCAGGGCAAACAAGCCCCGCAACTTGCGGCCCAGGCATGGATCGGCGCCCTCCCGGCGTAGAGACTGGCTCTGCCAGTGGCCTATGGGTAGTTCGGGGTGGTCGATCCGCCCCCCGTAGTCGGGTTCGGCGCACACCAGCACAGACCCACCCGGCCGTGTCACACGGACCATCTCCCGCGCTGCCTGCCCCGGATCGCGGCACCACATCAGCACGAAATGGCAAGCTACGATGTCGAACCAGCCATCGTCAAAGGCCAGGTCGTGGGCATCGCCGACCTGGTAGTTGACCTTGCCGCGACGCTGCTGGGCATAGGCTACCATCTCCGGGTCCAGGTCCACGCCGACCACCTGGCCCTGGGTCCGGGCCGCCAACTCCTCGGTCACGACGCCGGTACCGCTACCGACGTCGAGCACACGATCAGCCCGCAGCAGGTTTGCGCGGCGGTAGAGGTAGGACCGCGTGCCTCGCGTCCAACCGGCCTGCCGGGCGAACTGCGCATCCCAATCTTCGGGCATCATGATTTGCATTATCCTCTCGGATGTCACCTAAACAAGCGGCACTATCAAGAGCGTCATCCCTCCGGTACCACATACCAGATGCGAGTCCATTATAGCTGCTGCGGCCAGGGATGTCAATGGTCCAGGTTTGGCACATGGCGTCTTGTTTTTGGAAAAGCGTCCTTTCTGTGGTATATTGGGGTCTGCTATGTCAAGGATGATGCGCGGAGACTGGGACCACCTCGCAAAACCGGCCGGGCACCCGGTTGTACAAGTCACCTCCGCACACTCGTTCCTGCTGGTGCCTGCAGGGACCTGGTGCTTGCTTCCCCGTGAGCGCTGTGCATTTCCGACCGGAGCAACGAGAGATTAGAGATAAGGACAAGGAAAAATGAGAAAGATTTGCGTGATCGGCGTCGGCTATGTTGGCCTCGTGACAGGCACCTGCTTTGCCGACCTGGGACACCAGGTGACCTGCATCGACGTGGACGAATCCAAGATCGAAAAGCTGTGTGCTGGCGTCATGCCCATCTACGAGCCCGGCCTCGAAGAGATGGTCAGGCGCAACGCCCAGGCGGGCCGCCTAAACTTTACGACGATGCATCAAGAGGCGCTGGATGGAGCCGAGTTTGCCTTCATCGCCGTCGGCACGCCCCAAGGCAGCGGCGGAGAGGCCGACCTCCAGTACGTGCGGGCTGCAGCAGAGAGCATTGCCAGGGTGATGGAGCACCCCTTAATCATCGTCAACAAGAGCACTGTGCCCATCGGCACCGGCGACTGGGTGGCCGACATCGTGCGCCGCCACCAGCCGGAGCCGGTCGAGTTCTCTGTCGTCAGCAACCCAGAGTTCCTGCGCGAGGGATCGGCTATCAACGACTTTATGCTTCCCGACCGCATCGTCCTCGGTTCCCTCGATCCAGACGCAGCAGCACAGGTGGCCCAGCTCTATCTTTCGCTGCGGGCGCCCATCATGCTCACCGACCTACGCACAGCCGAGATGATCAAGTACGCCAGCAACGCGTTCCTGGCAACCCGCATCTCGTTTATCAACGAGATCGCCAGTGTCTGCGAGGCCCTGGGTGCTGACGTGAAGGAAGTGGCGGTGGGCATGGGTTACGACAAGCGGATCGGTCCCGATTTTCTGGACGCCGGTATCGGCTATGGGGGCAGTTGTTTTCCCAAGGACGTACAGGCATTGGCCCACATGGCCGCCATCCACGGTTGTCACCCACAACTCTTGCGAGCGGTCATGGATATCAACCACGACCAGCGGCGACAGGTGATCCACAAACTGCGGGAACTGTTGGGTACCCTGGATGAAAAGGTGATCGGCGTGCTTGGTCTGGCCTTCAAACCGAATACCGACGACATGCGCGAAGCTCCCTCCGTGGAGTTGATCCACCTGATGCAGAGCGAGGGCGCCTGCGTCCAGACCTACGATCCGGTGTCGATGGTCCATGCCAACCTTTACCTGCACGACGTGGAGCTCTGCCAAGATGCATACGAGGCAGCCCAAGGGGCCGACGCCCTGGTCATCGTCACCGAGTGGAACGAGTTCAAGCACCTCTCACTGCCCAGGCTGAAGGAGGCCATGCGCCAGCCGCTTG
>JASFHU010000626.1:0-3776 GCA_050123055.1 Anaerolineae bacterium | reverse complement strand
TTGGCGCCCGCGTAAGGATCGGCACTGGCGGCGGCGGCGATGGTAATCTCGATGGCCCGGCACACCGTCGGCATGGACTTCGGCTCCCCCCGGTGGGTGAGTGGATAGGGCGCATACACTACCGGCTGTCCCCCTTCCAACACCACCGTGGGCTGCCACCGCCCGTCGCTCAGGGGAGCCAGCAGTTCCCGGATAGTCTCCAACAGTGGCGTCAGACGCTCCACCTGGTCGATGGTGGCCCGGGGCTGCCCCAAGGCCCGGAAAGAGACCTCGCGCGCCAGGAGCGGACTGGTCCCCTGCAGACCGGCCACCAGTGCCCGCCATACCTGTGTCTGGGACTCGTGAGCGCCGAGGATCTCCCGCAAGCGGTGTTCGGTCAGGGCCGATGGCGGAAGCTTGGACTGGGGCGGGGGCGGTGCGTAATCCTGGCCCGGCAGGATGGGCCTGGTGGGGCTCAAGTGGGGTCCCACCCGCTTGACAGCGTCCAGAACCCGCCCTGTGGCGTCCACCAGCATGACGTTCGAATGGCGGCCCATCACCTCGACGACGAGCTCGCTGCATCCCCACTCGGGATGGTCCAGTTCGAGGCGCAATATGCGCTCGAAAGGAGGCTGTCGGATGGCCGTGACAATGGCGCCCCGGGCATACTTGCGCAACAACTGGAGCAGGCCGGTTTCCTTGTCCACCCCCCGTCGCAGCTTTTCGGAGGTCAGGAGCAGGCGCCCCAGCTCGGCGTGGGCAGAAGCCAGGAGATAGTGACGCTCCCGCTGGGCATAGATCTCTAGTCCCAACGACAGCTTGTCGGGCAGGAGGACCTGCTGCACCCGCCCATTCAGGATCGTCTGGCGCAGCTCGTCGGCCACGCAGGCCATGGTTAGCGCGTCAAAGAACATGGGCAAAGAGGTGGACTACCAATCCAGGTGCAGGTTACGAACAAAAGCATCCAGGTCGTCGCCCCCATGGACGCGGACCCGGCGCAGCGTAAAGAGATCGTCGACGGTGTGGGTCGCCCCTTGCTCGGTAAGCACGCCCCCCCAATAGTTCGCCGAGCGCAGCACCTCGATGACATAGTCATCGTAACGCCCGACAGGGTAAGCAAAGAAGCGACAGGGTTGGCCGGTCCGGGCCTCGATGGCCTCCTTGGGGGCCAAGATCTGAAAGACGACAAAGTCAAAGCCCCGGTTGCGCATATCGGGATGGTTGAAGCTATGGGGCTCGAACCTCATCCCCGCGGCGTGCATCTCTTCAACCTCGGCCCAGGACACAAAGTCGGGATCCCCGTTGTCGATCGGTTCGGAGATCAGGAAAAAGGTACCGCGAAAGCCATGGCGCTGCAAGATCGGGAAAGCCTCGGTGTAGGCGTCGGTGTAGCCGTCGTCAAAGGTGAGGATGATCGGCTTGGGCGGCAGCGTCTTGCCCACAGTCAGGTGCAGGGTCAGATCGTTCAGCGTGATCGTCTCATAGCCGTCCTGTTTCAGGTAGCGCATCTGGGCATCGAAATCGTTCGGGCTTACCGATAGATCGCGCCGCCAGACGTCGGCCCCAGGCGGCGGATCCTCGATGTGATGGTACATCAGGATCGGTACGCGTACCTGGCGGGTCACACCATCCGGTGTGGGGAGCAGTGGGGTCGGAGTGGGAGTATGCGTGAACGTCGGGGTCGGCGTAGGCGTGTGGGTGGAGGTCGCGGTGGGCGTAGGGGTGGGCGTGTGGGTGGAGGTCGGCGTGCTGGTCGGTGTGCTGGTCGGCGTAGCTGTGGGCGTAGCGGTAAATGTGGGCGTCGGGGAAGGCGATGGGGTAAAGGTTGAGGTCCACGTGGGCGTGCTGCTGGCGCCGGTCCTGGATAGGAGGGCCGGGTCAAGATCCCCGCTGGTCCCGAGCTGGGAGGCCCCAGAACGCCAATAAGCGGCACTGAGCAACAGTGCCACGATTGGCAGGACGGCTATCTTGGCCAGGGTTGTCCACCGGGTTCTTGATCTGCGCTGCACGATGCCCTCATACCCTTCGGTCCAGGTCCCTAAAAGATACCCCAACTGACCTGAACTGTCAAATGCATTCGTGCCAGAAGAGCCGCAGCCGCTCAGTATTCCAGGCTGTCCTCCCGCCCGATCCGCTTACGGAAAACCCAGTAGCTCCAGCCCTGATAGAGCAGCACGATGGGCACCAGGATCAGGGCCACGATCGACATCACCCGCAGCGTGTAGGGGCTGGACGAGGCATTGTAGATGGTCAGGCTCCAGGCCGGGTTGAGGCTCGAGACCATCACCCGGGGGTACAGGCCCATAGCCACCGTGATCGACGACAGGGCGATGGTCAGCCCTGTCATGGCAAAAGCCCAGCCGTGATAGCGCCGGCTGAGGAGCCACCCCGCCGCCAACAGGGCCACCCCTGCTCCCAGGGGAACTGGGCCCGGGTTGAGGCCCAGGCGGCTGAACATGTCGGTGGCGAAATAGCTGGCGATGACCAGGGCAAAGACGAGCACCACCGAGGGCAGCCAAAGTCGGGCGGCCGCGGCGTGGGCCCGTGTGACCAAGTCCCCCTTGGTCTTCAGGCTCAAAAAGAGCGCCCCGTGCAGCGTAGCGACCAACAGGGTCGCCAACCCGCCCAACAGGGCGTAGGGATTGAGCAGGTTCCAAAAACCGCCCACATAGTGCATGTCGGCGTCGATGGGCACCCCCCGAAGGATGTTGGCAAAGGCCACCCCCCACAGCAGCGCCGGCACAAAACTGCCGGCAAAGATCATCCAATCCCACAGCCTGCGCCAGGCGGGATGTTTGTCCTTGCTACGGAACTCAAAGCCCACCCCGCGCACAATGAGGGCCAGCAGCATCAGCAGCAACGGTAGGTAAAAGCCACTGAACATCGTGGCGTACCATTCCGGAAAGGCGGCAAAGATGGCCCCACCGGCCGTGATAAGCCATACCTCGTTGCCATCCCAGAAAGGGCCGATGGTATTGATGATCACCCGCCGGTCGGTGTCATCCTTGCCAAGAAAGGGCATGAGGATGCCCACACCATAGTCAAACCCCTCTAACAGGAAAAAGCCCATGAACAGGACCGTGACCAGGATGAACCAGACGGTGTTTAGATCCATAGTGCCTCCTTTCGCAGCCCTAGCTCACCATCGCCAGTGTCGATGATGTCTCCTCAGGAGGAGCCTCCGCCTCTGCCTCAGCCTCCACACCCTTGCGAGCATACTTGGCCAGAAGATAGATGTCGACGCCCATCAGCAATGCGTAGATCACCATAAAGGCCAGCAGGGAAAAGAGTACCGTTCCAGCCCCCACCCCTTGGGAGACGCCTGCCGGGGTGAGCATCAACTCGTACACGATCCAGGGCTGGCGGCCTACCTCAGCCATGATCCAGCCCGCTGTGTTAGCCAGGTAGGGCAGGGGAATGGCCAACAGTAGTAGGCGTATGGCTTTGGGTGGTGGATCCAGCCTGCCCCTGAGTACCAGGTACAGCGCGGGCAGCGCCAGCATGATCATCAATAGGCCCGCCGTCATCATGCCGCGGAAGGACCAGTAGACGATGGGGATGGGGGGCTTGTAGTTGCCCGGCCCGTGCTTCGCCTCCAGCTCGGCCTGGATGTCGTCCATGCCCCGTACCTCGCAGGTCAGGTTGTTGCAGGTGAGCAAGCTCATCGCATAGGGCAGCCGGATGGAGAATACCTCTCGGGTGAACGACAGATCGCCGATGGTCAGCAGCGATAGCGACGCGGGCTGCTCGCTCTCCCACATCGCCTCCGCTGCGGCCAGCTTCATCGGCTGGACCTT
>JASFHU010000625.1:0-3779 GCA_050123055.1 Anaerolineae bacterium | reverse complement strand
CGGGTTGAGGGCGAGCGGGCCGGTCAGGCAGTTGGCGGCAACGGCTACGTGGAGATGACGGGCTATGCCGGCTCGATGCAGGGCCAGTTCTGATCAGGGGGGCGTAACGATGCGCAGCACACTCTTCCGCACCTTTGACACGCTGCTGGACAAGACCGTCGTGTTCAGCTACACCCGGCTGGGCTACGACCTGCGACAGGTAGCGTGGGACAGTGCTGACATGGTCGTGGACATGACGGGCCGGGTATGCCTCGTCACCGGGGCAACTTCCGGCTTGGGCCATGCAACCGCGGAAGGCCTGGCCCGCCTGGGGGCGACCGTTTACATGCTGGCCCGCAGTGAGGGCAAGGGGCGGTGGGCTCGCGAGGGGATCATCCGCCGCACGGGAAACGAGAAGGTCCACCTGGTAAATGCCGACCTGAGCAGCCTGGCGTCGGTGCGTGAGTTTCGGACGCAGTTCCTCGAGCGTGAGGACCGCCTGGACGTGCTGATCAACAATGCCGGCGTTCTGCTCTCCGAGCGGAAGCTTTCGGTCGATGGCTTTGAGCTGAGCTTTGCCACCAATGTCCTGGGGCCTTTTCTCCTGACCGGGCTGTTGATCCCATTGCTAGAGGCAGGTGCACCATCGCGGATCATCAACGTCTCATCGGGCGGTATGTACGCCCAAAAGCTGGACGTGGAGGATCTGCAATTCGAACGCAAGCCGTTCAACGGTGTTACCGCCTACGCCCAGGCCAAGCGAGCCCAGGTGATCCTGACCGAACTCTGGGCCGAGAAACTGGCAGGCTTGGGCATCACTGTCAACGCCATGCATCCCGGCTGGGCCGACACACCCGGTGTGCGGACATCGATCCCGCGCTTCCACCGGCTGGCCAAGAGGGGACTGCGCACACCTGAGCAGGGGGCCGACACGATCATCTGGCTGGCCGTCGCCAAATCTGTGGCGGGAACCAGCGGTCGATTCTGGCTCGACCGGCGGGAGAGAGCGACCCACCTGATACCCGGCACAAAGAGTACTGCCCGGGACAGACAGCGGCTTTGGGACGAATGCGTGCGGCTCAGTGGCCTGGCTGCCGAAATGGCGCCAAATGTTGAGCTCTAGAGTCTCAATTGGCATCCATCGTAAGACAAATCCAGAATCGGGGGTAACGAATATGACAATGACAAAAGCAACCGAGTCCGACATCCAGAAAGCGATTGCTGAACTGGGATCCTGGACGATCAAGGATGGCAAGCTCCACCGGGAGTACCAATTCGGCGACTTTGTGCAGGCGTTTGGCTTCATGTCGCAGGTCGCCCTGCTTGCCGAGCGTGCGGCCCATCACCCAGAGTGGTTCAACGTCTACAACCGGGTTGTGGTCGACCTGACGACGCACGAAGCCCAGGGCATCACACAGAAAGACTTTGACCTGGCCCGAGAAATGGAAGACATCGCGGGGCGGATGTGAGCCCTGCATCCGTAGCCCGATAGCCGCCTGGCAAAACAGGGTGGCCTGCGGGTGTTCTTGCCTCGGATCAGTGCTTGGGAGGAACAACTCATGGGGAAACGGATCTCTGATTGGATGCGCAGGGTATCGACGGGCTGGGTAGCCCTGGCGGCACTGCTTATCTTTCTACTCTTCACCGCCTTGGTGCTGCCCCAACAGGCCGCCAAGTCGCAGCAAGAGACTGGCAGCGCCGTATCACCCGACACGTCGTTCTTCTATGCGCCCGCCGACCTGTACCAGATCGCCGAGTCGTATGGCGAGGCGGGGCGGGAAGCATACATCAGAGCGCGATTCACCTTTGACCTGGTCTGGCCGATGGTGTACACGCTGTTCTTGGCGACGGCCATCAGTTGGGTCTTTGGCAAGGCGTTCGCCCCGGATAGTCTCTGGCAGCGGGCCAACCTGGTGCCGTTGGTGGGCGCTCTATTTGACTACCTGGAGAACCTCTCCACCTCGCTGGTGATGCTGCGCTACCCGGCGCAGACGCCCGTGGTGGACCTACTGGCACCGGTTTTCACGGCCCTGAAGTGGGGCTTTCTCGGAGTGAGCTTTGTCCTTTTGTGTGGCGGGATCGTGGTTGCGGTTTGGCGCTGGATGACACAGAGAGCTTGGGGCTGAAGCTGCGGCTCGAGTGAGCAGGAGTCAGGAGGGTGGCTTGATGCACCCGCAAAAACGAACGATGGCCTGGATCGTGCTGTTGGGCGGTGGGGCCGTAGTGCTTAGCTATGTCTATATCCTGGGCATCGATCCGGCTACACAGGCGAATCTGTGGGGAGGTGTGCCAGCGGCGCTACTCCCTGCCTATGTCACCTCTATGGCCCTGGCAACCGGGGGCTTTTTTGCCTTCACCTTCTTTTTACTCTTCCGCACCGACCCGGATCGCGTGCGGATCGCCGGCCGGTTGGGATATGGCCTGTTCTATGGACTGTACGTGATGATCCTGGCTCCTTCGGCGCTGTGGCTGCCGCTCACGTCGGCAATGGTACAACAGCCAAGCAGCATTCTGTGGCTGGGCATCCGGCTGGTTTTGGGCGCCGTGGGAGTCGGTTCAGTGGCGCTCTTGCTTGCGCTGCTGAGTCTGCAGCCCCGACAGCCGGCCAGAGCCTATTGGCTTGCCGTGGCAGGGAGCGTGGCATTTTGCTTCCAGACGGCGGTGCTGGACCTCTTTGTCTGGACGGCCCTTTTTCCGGCCTAGGGCATGGGCAGCGGGAAGGGTCCTTCACCAGGCGATGGTATCAGGCGATCGACGCCGTGGTCTTCCGCCGGCACTGGGCGATCCAAGGGAAAAAAGGCAAGCTTGGGTGAGTCCGGTCATGGCTGATAGGTCGGCCTCGTTTGACCTTTTCACGGAAGGAACCAGATCTCGCTTCAGGCACCAAGGAAGGTAATCGCATGAGTCGAAAAGACCAGACATGTATTGTTGTAGGTGGGGGCTTGGCTGGGTTGGTTGCTGCCACCGTTCTGCAACGAGCGGGCGTTCAGGTTACTGTGTTGGACAAAGGGCGGGGCATCGGTGGACGGCTGGCGACGCGCCGCATCCAAGATGACGCTCTCGGCGAGGGTGTCTTTGACTACGGCGCTCAGTATTTCACCGCCCGCGATCCTCGTTTTCGGAGTTGGGTCGACCGGTGGCTGAAAGCTGGCGCTGCCGCCCTATGGTCGCCTGGCTTTGTCACGGAAGATGGTACACTTCATGGGGTGGGTGAACCACGGTATCGGGGCGTCGAAGGCATCCGGGGCATCGCCAAGCATCTGGCTGCGGATCTGGACGTGCACACCAGTACCCGGGTCGTCGAAATCTCCTGGGATCGTGGCCGGTGGTCCGCGCGTACCGGGGTGGATTCGGTTTTTCGAGGGGACCTTCTCGTACTGACGCCGCCTGTACCACAGTCCCTGGAGCTTATCCATGCCTCGGGGATCGCGCTTCCACTGGCGGCACGAGACCGGCTCCGCGCCGTAGGGTATGAAGCATGCCTGGCCGTGCTGACATTGATGCATGGACCCTCTCAAATACCGGAGCCAGGAGGTATGTGGCTTTCAGGGGATCCCATCACTTGGATCGCCGACAACCAGCAGAAAGGCATCTCGCCCCACGGTGCAGCCGTGACCATCCACGCTGGCGCAGCCTTTAGCCAGGCCCAATGGGAGATGGACGATGATTCGGTCGCCTGGCTACTGTTCTCCGCTGCAGCCCGGTGGCTGGGGTCCGAGGTAGCGCAATATCAAGTACACCGTTGGCGCTATAGCAAGCCGTTTACCTTCTACGGTGAGTCGTGCCTTTTCCTGAACGAG
>JASFHU010000624.1:0-3780 GCA_050123055.1 Anaerolineae bacterium | reverse complement strand
TCGGGCATTCCGGCTGCTGAGGGGAGCGGTCACCAGGTCGCCAGCCGGGCTGCCAATACCACCTGGCTGGTGGATACACTGGCCGACAGCGGACCCGGCTCGTTGCGCGAGGCCCTAGGCGGTGCGGTGGCAGGGGACCGGATCGAGTTCGACGTGAATGTATTTCCCCCAGGGAGCCCGGGCACCATCTCGGTCCTGAGCGAACTGCCGCGCATCCGGGTGGATGGTCTGACCATCGACGCCGTGGGCCGGGGGGTGATCCTGGATGGCAGCAACATGCCGCCTGATGTTTACGCCTGCTTTTGGCTCATCACAGATAACGTCACCATCCAGGGACTACAGATACTGCGCTTTCCGCAGACTGGAATTATGATTGAAGGATCAGACAACCTCATCGGCGGCGACCGGCTGGCTGGTGAGGGCAATGTGGTTAGCGGCAATGGCGGGAGGGGAATCGAACTGGATTCGCCTGGCGCTTGGTACAACGTCGTGGCTGGAAACATCGTCGGCGCCGACCCCAGCGGCATGCTCCCCAATCCCAATGGGACCGGGATCAGTATTGAGTTTGGACCCAGATACAATGCCATAGGCGGCGCTGAGCCTGGCTATGGGAACCTGATCAGTGGCAACCTCGGTAGCGGCATCCTCATTCAAGGCAATGGAACAGATCACAATGTGATCCAGGGCAATCTGATTGGCACGGATCTGAGTGGGGATGGCCTGCTGGGTAACAACACGGGCATCAGCGTTAAGCAGGGGCCAAACAGTACGCTGGTGGGCGGGGATACGTTGGCGACGCGCAATGTCATCGCCGGCAACGGCGAGGCGGGCATCGAGATCATCGGGATCAGCACCGACGACACCCAGGTTCGGGGGAACTATGTTGGGATAAGCCAGTCCGGGACTGCCGCTCTGCCCAATGGCGATGGCGTGGCCATCACCAGCGGGGCGAAACGTTCCGTCATCGGCGGAGAGACGCAGGCACTGCGCAATGTCATCAGTGGAAATCGGTCCAGAGGCATCATCATCGAGGACGGCGACACCTCCGGCAGTGTGATCCAAGGGAACTACATTGGCACCGACCTATCCGGGACTGTGGCTCTCCCTAATCAGGGCCATGGAGTAGAATTGAGATGGGCCGCGGATGGCCTCATTGGCGGGGTGGGCGACCAGGATTCGTGTACTGGTGCCTGCAACCTGATCAGCGGCAACCTGGGCGCGGGCATCTTTGTTGCCGGTGAGTCGGCTGTGGGGAACACCGTCCAGGGGAATTACGTGGGCAGCGATTGGACGGGTGAGGCGCCCCTGGGCAACGGGCAGCAGGGGGTGCGGGTCGATGTGGGCGCTAGCAGCAACACGGTTGGCGGCGAGATGCCTGGGGGAGGTAACCTCATTCGCTTCAACCAGGAAGGGGGCGTTTCGCTGGCCACGCGCTCGTCGGAAAACCTGCTGACGGGCAATCGCATCGACGATAACCGGGGCGTGGCCATTCGCTATCGACCAGGGAATAGGCTGGGGGTTAACACCTGCAGCGGGAACGAACTGAACCTGGTCGAGGTGGCTGCCAACGCCCTGGCCAGTGGAGGCGAAGAATGGTGGCCGCAGGGTGACCTGACCCGCTTCGTGGTCGTTGCCGCAGGACAGGGCTCTCTCAGGGTACCGGCGGCTTCTACGTGGACGGTGGGGGCCGGGGCGGAAGTCCTGTTTGACTTTGGGCAGGAGGCGGTGATCAATGGCAGGCTCGAGGCGCAGGGGACCGTCACACAGCCGGTCGTCTTTGGCAGCGCCCAGCGCTACGCTGCCCCGCTGCCTGGTGACTGGCTGGGACTGTCCTTCGGGCCGGGTAGCAGCGGCAATCTGGATCACACCGCGGTCGAGTTCGCCCGGACGGGGCTCACGGTGGAGGGCGCCGATGTGAGCGTCAGCGACAGCACGGTCACGGCCAGCCAGTTGGACGGCATCTCGGCCGGGACAGGCTCGACCCTGAGCCTGGCCAACAACACGCTGGCCGGGAATGGCCGTTTTGCGCTCAACAACCAGACGGCAGCCCCGGTGGACGCCGCCGGCACCTGGTGGGGTCACGCATCAGGGCCGGATGGCTTGGGCGACGCCGTGAGCGGCGACGTAAGCTATGGTGGCTGGCGCACGGATCCCGGCTACAACGACGGCTGGAAGTACGCGGCCGTCCTCAACCCCGGTGCGCACAGCTTCCCTATCTCCACCTACCGCGATCTGGATTGGTTCCGCATTCCCATCGGTACCCGCAACGCCACGGTGACAGCAACCCTGACACTGTTGCCGCAAGATTACGACCTCTTTCTTTTCAGCCAGTTGGGGACAGAAAGCGGGGACATCCACGACATCGCCCGGGCGATGTCCATCGGGGGGGCGACGCTCATCGGCGATCTGGACGTCGCGGCGAGGGCAATGTCGATCGCGCGAGCAATGAGCATCGGCCAACTGGCCGACGTGGGCGATGGCTTTGAGACGGGCAACCTGGTGGTGGCCAGCAGCCAGCCAGCTGCGGCGGATGAGGAGGTCTCCACGGGCGTTTGGAACCAGAGCGGCTGGTACCACCTCCTGGTGGCGGGTCACAACGGGGCCAACAGCCCCGATGACTATACGCTCCAGATCACGGTCGAGCCGGGCCTGCCGGCCCTGGACTATGGCTTCGAGCCGCCGACTTTTGAGCCACCGGGATTCATCTCACCCACGATCAAGACCCTGATCCTGACCAATCAGACCCGCTTGGCGAACCGCTACGGCCAGGCCGCCAGCGGCGAGCTGATGGCCAAGCTGGAACTCCTGGCCCAACACCCGGACGTGACGGGACGGGTCGTCGCCCTGGATGCCATGGAATCGATCTCCCAGACCTACAGCCTGTGGTCGGAGAATAGCACCAACCCGGTGCACGCCAACCTGGTGGCCGGCGCTATCCAGGCCATGCTGACGGTGACCCGCACGGCCTATCCCGACCTGGAATACCTGGTTCTGGTGGGAGATGACGGGATCGTGCCCTTCTGGCGGGTGCCCGACGAGGTGCCCCTGGCCCACGAGGGAGGGTACAACCCCTTCCTGGTCCCAACCTCGCCAGTGGGTGTGGCCCTGGGCGAGCGGTACTTTATGAGCGACGACTACTATGGCGGCTTTAACCCTATCCCCTGGCGCGGCCGGGGGCTGGTCTTCCCCGAGTATGGCATCGGCCGCCTGGTAGAAACGCCGCAGGAGATCATGGCGAGCATCGACGCCTTCCTGGCCGGTCCAGTCCTGGCCGCGGAGGATGGCCTGGTGGTGGGCTATGACTTTATGGTCGACGGCGCCGAGGCCATGGCCGGGCAGTGGGAGGCGGAGGGCCTGCCGGTGACACGCCTGATCAACGACACCTGGGTGGCAAATGAGCTAAAGGCGCTGTGGTTGGAGGACAGACACGACGTCAGCGCCGTCAATGCCCACTTTGAACACTGGCAGGCGATCCCGGCCCAGGTGGCCGGGGGTGTCGTGACACCCGAGGAGGTAGCGGCCAGCGACCTGCTCAGCGGCACGCTGAACTATTCCATCGGCTGTCACTCCGGTCTGAGCGTGCCCGACGAGGAAGCCAGCGCCCACGGGCTGGACTTTGCCCAGGCGATGCTGGGCCGGGGTGGCGCGTGGATCGCCAATACCGGATACGGCTACGGCGATGCAGATACCGTCGGTTACTCTGAGCTGCTGATGACCCTCTTTAGCCGGAACGTGGCCGGCGGGGAGAACGTAGGTCACGCGCTACGGGAGGCCAAGGCC
>JASFHU010000623.1:0-3791 GCA_050123055.1 Anaerolineae bacterium | reverse complement strand
AACAAGTGATACTGTTGGTTTATTCATAATCGACCAGGGCTGACCCATCCTTGCTCGCGCTGGACCACAGTCCAGCGCTTTGGTCGAGCAGAAATGAACAGAAATCGTCATCCGTCAACAGGCGCGGATTGTGATCCGCGCCGAGCAGGGGACCGGTCAGCAGTCTCGGGCTCCCATTGTTAATAAACCAACAGTATCACAAGTTGGGGACTCCGGTAGTGACGCCCCGGCGTCTCTACAAGCGAAGGGTATTCTCGAGCTGGTCACCATGTCCCTTGGGACATCACCATCCACGAAACTGCCCCCAACAAGTTGGGGACTCCGGAGTCCCGGAC
Organism: Anaerolineae bacterium; assembly: GCA_050123055.1. GTDB lineage: Bacteria > Chloroflexota > Anaerolineae > JAAYZQ01 > JAAYZQ01 > JASFHU01. Next base: position 3,456 of record JASFHU010000623.1, on the reverse strand, counting down.
TTGTCCGGGGTATTCTCATGATCAGTTCACTACCGGCAGAAGGCAGGAACGTACTGCTGCTCAAACCGGCTTCCTCCTGAACCCCTATGCAGGGATGAGAACCACCTTGCCGGCGTATCCACCGCGCTCGAGTAGCTCGTGAGCGCGAGCGGCCTCAAGCAACGGAATGCGCCCGGCCACCACCGGCTTGAGCTTGCCCGCTGCCAGCAGGTCGAGGAGCTCCGCCAGCGTTTCGCGGTACCAGCCGTCGTGCGTCTTGGAGAAGGACGCGATCTCCGAGGACATAGATGCCTGCTTTCCGCCCGGAATGATCTTGAGCAGTGCCAGCATCAGCATGGTGAGTGGAATGGCCCGCATACCCCCCTTGGAGGTCGCTGCCATGCCATACCCCACGTACCGTCCGCCTTTGCGCAGGGCCCGGTATGAACGCCAGACGTGTCTTGCGCCGCCGACAGGATCCAACACGGCATCCACGCCACCACAGAGGGCCTGGATGCGCTCGATCAAGTCCTCAGTGCGGTAATCAATCGGCGTGGCTCCGAGGCTGGACACAAGTTCGTGGTTATACTGGGACGCCGTACCGTACATCTCCAGTCCGGCCAGCCTGCCGAGTTCGAGCAGAGCGCTCCCCGTGCCTCCCGCGGCGCCGTGGACGAGGACGCGCTCGCCGCTGCGTGCTTGGGCGGTTCCGTGCATCACCATGTGTGCAGTGAGATAGTTCACCACCACGCAGACGGCTTCGGCCGGATCCAGGCCTGGCGGGACGGGTACCAACTCGCTGGCCGGCCGGCATAGGTATTCGGCATAGCCACCAGCATCGCCGAATGTGAAGCCGGCAACCTCCTGGCCCGGCTCGAGGGTGGATACCCCCTCGCCCAGCCTGTCCACCAGGCCGACGATATCCTGCCCTGGGGTGTAGGGCAGGGCCGGACCCCCGGGGAACGAATAGCGCCGGTCCATGAGATCGTAGCCGGAGATCCCAGCCGCCAGGACCTTGACCCGAACCTCGCCGGCCCCGGGTTCGGGGAGATCCTCTACCACCACTTGCAGCACCTCCGGCCCGCCGTGCTTGGTCACGACGACGCGACGGTACTGCCTGCCCGATGAGCCGTGCTCCTCTTGGGGCGTTGCGGTCATGAACCTGCTCCCAGTTTCCCGGCCTTCTCAAGTTCGTCGGCCACATAGCCCAGTTCCAGGGATTCCAGCGCCACCCGGGTGGGATAGCCGGTGGCCGTGTCCCAGCCCTGCAGCTCGTAGAACCGTGTTTTGAACTCGTCAAACTGGTCCCTGTCCAGGGTCCTCTGGGAATAGCCATAGAACCCCCACTTGCCATCCTCCTGGCCAGGCAGGTGCACGTCCTCGATCCCGGCGTCGACAGGGAAGAGCGGCGTCTGTTCGTAGATGTTGTCGACAAAATGAACCATGTCCCGGTGCCGGCCCTGAAGGGTCCAGATGGCATGGTCCAGATTCCAGATCTTGCGGCCGATCTCTATCCCCTCCTCGAAGGAGAGGTCCTTGCCGGTGACCGCTTTGAAATACCTTGGTTCAGCCACACCGGTGGCCCCCAGGGTGTCGGGGCTGTACACATTCAGAAAATCGGGCCAGCGGTTGTTGCAGAAGAGCATCGATTGCTTCCAGAAGCGGGTGTAATACCGCTGCCAGGCGACCAGCTTGGCCATGTGCTCCGAATAGATGTTGCTCTCGCTGAAATTGAGCATATCCATGTCGCCCTGAAAAGGCACCATCCTGTCGGTCATGGCTTTCACGATCCCGGCCGCGGTGGCTTCCATCGCCTCAGGGGGGACCACATAGACCATCAGTTTGAGCCAGTCAAAACCGTGCTCATTGATGTCTCTGTCACCCAGCAGGGTGCCATAGCCCCAGTAAACCTGGGCCCTGGGCTCCTTGTGGACCGGCAGGCCCCAATAGGGGAAGGCCAGGATGCCACTGGCCAGATCCTCTTCCCTTCTACCCCATTTCTCGGCCGCCCGTACAAATCCGTCAGCGATATCCTGGCCGAACTGGCTGTCGTTGCCCTGTCCATCGTCGCCGTAGGCGACCATCTTGACGAATTGCTCGACAAACTCCTGGCTTCCATACTGGCTGAAATCCAGCGGGCAAGCGGGGATCTCGCCTGCCCATAGCACACCCGTCTGGGCCAGGATGCCGATATAGTTGAGCCCCCAGATCATCTCCGGGGCATTGAGGCCGTAGCGGTTGATCAGATCGCTGGCTGTTCGCTGGATGTCGAGCGTCTCAGCATCCTGGTAGAAGGCGGTCGTAAAGCATGACGCTTCGTTGCCTACGCCATCCTTGTATCTGGCCCGGCAGGCAGAATGGCAGCCCATACAGGCCTGGGGCCTTTGGCCGATCTGCGGCCGACCCTGCGCCCAGAGCGCCAAGGGAACCGGTGGGTCTTGAAACTGGTACGAGCTCGAGTTCACCTTCAGATCTGCAAGATCGAAGGCATAGTTCTCCTTGTGCCACAATCGGGTGACCAGGAGCTCTTTTGGATCGTTGACCTGCACCAAGCCGGTGCCGATGACGCTGATGGCCTTCAGGTTCTTTGAGCCAAAGACCGCTCCGAAACCGCCCTGCCCCGACGCATTGCTGGCATCGTGGATGAGACAGGCCACCCGGCTCAGATTCTCGCCCGCCGGTCCGATGGCCAGGACCGCGGGGCGCTGGGTCGTCGCGCCAGCGTTGCTGGCGTTAGCCCCGTCCTGGCCCGTCAGCCCGCGCCAGTCGCCATAGCCCTCGTTCCCAGCCACGTCGTTCCAGATCTTCTGCTGGCACTCCCACGTATCCGTCCCCCAGAGCGAAAGTTCCGCACAGTCCCGGATCTGCACATCGTCATTTCGGATATCGATCCACACCGGCTCGTCAGCCGCCCCTTCGATCGCTATTCCGTCCCAGCCCGCGTACTTGAGCATCGAGCCAAACCGGCCGCCAAAGTTGCTTCGCGTGAACCAGCCGATGGGGTAGGACTGCACGCCGATCCCCTGCACCTCTGTCCTGCCGCCGGCCGCAGGCACCAGCGTGCCGCAAAACGGCGAGGTCATGAGCGTCACCACGTTGGCCGGGTCTAAGCCGTCGATCGTCTTGTCCTGCGCCAGGTCGAAAAAGATGGCCGAGCCCATCCCATGCCCGCCGCCCCATTGCTCATAGTCGCTGGTGGGTATGGTACTGACTTTTCGATTGGTCAAGTCCAGTCTCAGTATGTTACCTGCGTAACCGTTCATTTGGTATGCCTCCCTTTTGATCTGGCTAGCTGGTTGGGTAGCCGAGACTGGCCCAGACCTCATCCCTCAAGTTCACCTTGTAGCCAGCGATCCCTTCCTGCACGGGGATCTCTTTGCTAAACGCGATGGCGCCTACGGGGCAGATAGCGACACAGGCCTGTTTCCCATCTGGCCCTCCGCCGGCCTCGTCCCAATGATAGGGGGCATTGGCGCA
>JASFHU010000622.1:0-3800 GCA_050123055.1 Anaerolineae bacterium | reverse complement strand
GCCAACGGGCGGGCGCCCGCTTCCGGAGCAGGAACACGGCAACCGGCACCATGGCCAGGAGGCCGGCGATGAGGAGCAGCAGATCGCCTCCTCCCTCTTGCAGAAACAGGAGCGTGCCGTCCAGCGCATCCACGAGGATGTCGGCTGGGACCCAGTACCAGGGCGGGCGGGAGCGGAGTTGCAGCTCGAAATCGCCGCCCTTATGCTCAAAGAGCACAAACTTGTCGCTCCCAATATCGGTCATTTGCAGACGGCTGTTGTAGAACGGCTCATTCTCCCAGGCCGCGCCTGCGCCGGAGATCTCCACGTAGCTGAAACGCGCCCCGCCGGGAATGCGCAACGGGATGACGCCCGCGGGCGCATCGGCATAGGATATCGTCAAGGTTCCGGCCGACGTCTGAGCCTCGACCTGGCGGTAGACGGGCGCTGCCTGGAGCGCGATGCGGGGATCGCCCAGCAAAAAGTAGTAGGGAATCTGGGCAAAGCCCTGCAATGTGCCGTGGTTTTGTACCTGGACGGCGTGGCCAATGGGAAAGTCGGGCCAGGTATAGCGAAAGGGCACGCCCCGATACGCGCCGATGAGATAGCCAGCATTGGGGCTATAGGCAAAGCCGGCATAAGCCGCCGCGCCCTTGTCGACAAAGTCCAGGGCGATGGAACCATCCTCCCAGGGGCGGAAGGTGTTGCAGCTTCCGGTGGCGATCACCGCCGGGAGGAGGGGCGGGATGCGTCCGGGCCGCAGCTTGGTATCCGCGTCGAGGACCAGGTAGCCGGTCCCACCATGCCCGGTAAAGGTCAAGTAATCAGCCTCCTGCAATCGCCCGGTCAGGTTGGCCAGGGTCAGCGGCTGGACGGTGGTCTCAGGACCGTCAAAGATGGTGATGCCGGCCGGGATGTGTCCGGCAGGATTCTCGGCGTTGGCGGCAAAGACTCGCTCCCCCCGGACGTCAGAGGCCCGCAGCCACAACGCCCGCGCGTCGTCCAGCGTGCTTCCGGTGATAATGCCGGCCGAGATGGCAGACGGCCGGTCGAGTGTTGCCAGGCCAAGATCGACCAGGGCTGCGTCCGAGAGATAGCCTGGTGAAACGATCCATAGCAAAAAGACGGGGTTCTGAGCCAGGACCTCGGGCAGGGTATGGACGAGCGGGAATCCCTCCACCTCTGCGATCTCCTGGGCCAGGGAATAGTAGGGATCGGCGGGATCGGCCAGGAGCAGGGTGCTTTCCCGGTCAGAATCAGTTCCTGCTGCCCGGCTCGGGATCACCGCTGCGGCCACGATCAAAAGGAGCAGCAACAGGCAGCCCCTTCTCAGGGCCGAGACTGGGCTGGGTTCTATCAGGTTGTGGGGTAGGGGCTTGCTCACCGCTGCTCCTCTGAATCACCAGCGCAATGCCGGCAGGGCGATAAAGATCACAGTCAGCGTCCAAAAGAGGACCCAAGTCGCCAGGGCGTAGCGCCATCGCTCAAACTTGAGCAGAGGGACGAGCAGGGAGACCAGGGCTACGATCCAGAAGGCAGGACGGCTGAGGAGTTGGGGCCAGCCGAGGGCCGTCCCGTCGGGGGCAAAGGCCAGCCAGCGCAGAACAAGGGCGCCGAGCACCGGCAGCGCGGCGGCGACAACGGCGTCGGCGGTGCCCCAGCCGGCGTGGGCCGCCTGAAGCTCGCGGCCGACCTCTTCCTCCAGGCCAAAGCGGGCCGCTGCCTGGGCAAGCGCCTCAGCCTCGTCCAGACCCCTGGCCTGGGCTTCAGCCACGGCTTCCTCCAGGTGATCGCGGATCTCAGCCAAGACCTCCTGTTCCGTTTCCCCGTCCAGGTCCATCTGGGCGCTGATGCACCCCAGTAGATCGTCCATCCCGGTCATGAGCCTGTCTCGACGCCCAGGATCTGGTTCACGTGGCGGGTTAAGGCACGCCAGCCCTGCAACTCTTTCTCCAGGCGGCGGCGGCCCGCGCCGGTGATGGTGTAGAATTTGCGGCGGCGGGTGCCCTCGGCGCCCTGCCATTCGGCGCGCAACAGCCCCTGTCGCTCCAGCTCGTGCAACCGGGGATAGATCAGGCCCTCCTTGAACTGAAAGTAGCCCTGGCTGCGCGTCTCCAGTTCTTGAATGATCTCGTAGCCATACATCGGCCGGTCGAGCTCGGCCAGGAGGTTGAGGATGATGACGGTGGTGGTTCCCTTGCGCATCTGCTCGCGAATGCCCATACTCTCCCCTTTGCCTAATTATCTTATGCATTAGAGAGTATAGCATGTTTGCGCAAACCTGTCAAGTGCAGCGGGCGACGTTTTTCCTACGCGTGCCCTACGCTTTACTGGCTTGTCCTCTGCGCGGGGTGAACTGGGACCGGCGCTCAGGAGTGGTTGGGAGAGCGCAGATCTCGAAATGGTTGCCTGTCAGGGGTGTGTGACAGAGTCTAGACCGCCTCCCTGTCGGCGGCCGTGGGGTTATCAGCTGGCTGGTTCTGAGCGACGGGCAGGGTAAAGCGAAAGGTCGAGCCCTTGCCGACTTGGCTCTCGGCCCAGATGTTGCCCCCGTGCGCCTGGACGATGGAATGGGCAATGGACAACCCCAGGCCGGTACCCCTCTGGCTGCGCACCAGCTCATGCTCGCCCCGGAAAAAGTGCGTGAAGAGTCGCCTTTGCTCGTCCTCCGGGATGCCGATGCCGGTATCGGAGACGCTGATCTCGACCAGACCATCATCTGGCTGGGCGGCGACGATGATGGCGCCGGAAGGAGTATAGTTGTAGGCGTTGCTGACCAGGTTGTTCAGCACCTGGGTCAGACGAAGGTGGTCGCCCCAGACGAGAGGCAATTCTGGAGGTAGTTCTAGCTTGAGCCCCAGGCGCTTGACAGCCATCTGCGGTTCAAAGCTGGTACATACCTCCTCGATCACCATCTCGATGGGCAGGGGCTCCATGTCGAACTCGATGGTGCCGGACCGCAGGCGCGAGAGTTCCAGCAGATCGTCGGTCAGGTGGAGCATGTGATCCACGTTGGAGGCGATGGTGTTCACAGCGCGGTCCTGTCGTACGTGCGAGGCGGGTGTCGGTTCTTCCTGCAGGATCTCGGCATAGCCGCTGATCACGGTCAACGGGTTGCGCAGATCGTGGGCGACCATGGCCACGAATTCGCGAAGCTCGTAGGTGCGGTCCTCGACCTTATCCTCCAGGGTTCGCGAGAAGGCGCGTATCTCCTCGTTGGCGATCTGCAACTGCTGGCTCTGTTCGGTGAGCCGGCGAAGCGCCCCTTCCAGGCTGCTGCCGTAGAGCCAGGCGACGAGGGCCATTAGAAAACAGAGCACTGCGGCCGGAATGGCGACGGCCAGCACGTCGCCGGCCAAGGTTTCTGTGTCCATCGAGATCGTAAAATAGGTCAACAGAGTGACAGCTATGATCAGCAGGGTATTCAACGCCGCAAAGCCAAATGTGGCCCTGGAGCCAAAGAGCATGCCCGCCACGAGAACGGTCAAGGGAAGGTAGTAGATGACAAAACCCAGAAGCCCGAACTCAAAGATGCCCGCCACGACGACGGCCAGGATGGCCAGCATGAGGCCAAGCGTGAACAAAGCGGAGGCCACGATAAAGTGACTCCACCGGTTCAGGAGGAAGGAGACGATGCAACAGCCGAGCAGGATGCCAAAGACAGAAAGATAGATCCATGAGGATGAAAAGATTGGCAAGATCATCAGGAGTAGAAAGACCATGCAGACGATGATGCCGCTGACCGTCATCACGTTGAGAAGCCTTTTCTTTCTCTCAAGCTCCAGCTTCTCTTCCACAGTCACTGACGGGTGCGGAGAGGG
>JASFHU010000621.1:0-3807 GCA_050123055.1 Anaerolineae bacterium | reverse complement strand
CTCGATAAAGCCGCCGCGGACGATCTCTTGCATGATGGCCTGCAGCTCCTCGGTCAAGGTGACGACATGGTCGCTATCCCAGCGCACGCCGCGGCTGACGTGGAGCAGTACCTCGTCCACGTAGAGCAGCACCGACGATAGCTTGTCAGAGATCACCTCGGTGGGATGGAAGTGCCCGCTGTCCAGGCAGAGGAGTACGTCGTCCACATCGATAGTGTAGCCCAGATAGAATTCGTGGGAGCCGACCACATAGCTTTCGGAGCCTAAGCCAAAAAGCTTGCTTTCCACGGCGTCGAGGTTGTACTGCGGGTCGAGCTTTTCGGCGAAGATGGCGTCGAGTGACTCTTTGAGCAGCCGGCGTGGGGTCAGACGATCCACCGGCGTGTCCTTGAAGCCGTCGGGGATCCACACGTTGGTCACGCAGGGGGTGCCCAGCTCGCGTCCAAAGTGCTCACCGATCTTGCGGCAAGCGATGCCGTGCTCGATCCAGAATCTGCGGATCCCGTCGTCGTAACTGGCCAGGGTGAATCCGTCGTTGGCTTTGGGATGTGAGAAAAAGGTCGGATTGAAGTCAATGCCGTGGTTGTTCTCCCTGGCCCAGTCCAGCCAGTTGGTAAAATGCTCGGGCAACAGCTCGTTGCGATCCACGCGCTTGCCACCGGTCTCGGCATAGATGGCATGCAGGTTCAAACGGTGGGTGCCGGGGATCAGGCTGTAGGCCTTGTCCAGGTCGCGGCGCAGTTCTTGTGCGTTGCGGGCCTTGCCGGGATAGTTGCCGGTGGCGGCAATGCCGCCGCCCAGCTCGGCATCGGGCGACTCAAAACCAGCGACGTCATCGCCCTGCCAGCAGTGCAAGCTGATGGGGATCTGGGCCAGTTTGGCCAGTGCGGCGCCGGTATCCACACCTAGCAGGGCGTAGCGCTCCCGGGCCAGGTCGTAGGCATCGCGGATCTGTTTCTCTTTGGGTATGTATCGCACGTAGGATTCTCCGTTGGCTAGCAGATTCTGATCAACTCGATGTTCAAGAGCGCAGCCAGTTTCTCCAGCTTGGTGCTGGTGTGTCCCAGGCCGATGGCTGCGTGGTGGGCGGGTCCGGCCATGCACCAGCGACGCACGAACTCTTTGGCGCTAAGGCAGAAGCGGTAGCGGCTATTGGTGTTGCCGATCTCCAGGATTGGACCAGGAACTGAGTGGCCCTCAGCGACGAGCAGCTTGATGGCGCCGTCGCCGTGCTGGATGACCGACAAGAGGGTAACCGGCCCATGCTGGACCGTCATCTGTATCGATAGACCTTGGCCAGGCTTACCATGGTAGACTGGCAGAGGCACCAACTCGACGCGCCCTTCAGCGATGGCAGCGTGGGCCGGCCCGTCGTGGCCCCACATCACCACATCGTCTTCCAGGTCTAGGGCATATAGCTCGGAAAAGGAACCGCCAGCCCCGAAGGCATCCATGATCTTCAAGGCCTGCACATTTTTGATCTCGCCCTCACCAGCACAGGGCACGTTGTGCGCTGTCAGCAGTGTGCTACCAGCGATGAACGAAGTCACCAGGTCTTCGAACAGGCTGCCTGGTTCGCCCTCGTAGTAATAGGCCAGCGAACCAAGGTTGTAGGTGTCGACCAGGGCATCGAGAGCACATGAGGTCCTCGCCGCTCGCCGTAGCTCAAACTCGCTACACTCTGGCGATACAACGAACTCGCGCTGAAACTGCTCGAGTTTGCGCTGGATCTGCTGCTCGGATACCTGCTTCCAGAGCATGTAGAGGTGATCCATCTCCAGCAGCTCAAAGTGATTGCCAAACACGCCGGCCTGTTGGGTCATGTCGCTGTAGACATCCAGCATGCCGCTGTAGTAGTGGCCAAGAAAGCCGACCCTGTTTTTCTGCATCACTGACCGGACATGGGCAGCCTGGATCCACTCATCGAGCTCCAGCCAGGCGTGCTTGTCGTCCAATGAGCCGGTCACCAGATGGTAGTTGACGCCAACGCGGTTGAACACGCTGGCGACTTCGGGGGCAGAGCAGGCCTGGCAATAGGCCAGCCACTCACCCGTCATCCGGCCTCGATCGCCAAGGCTATTCACGCGCTCGTAGTCGATGGCCTTAGTGGGTTGCAGACTCAGGACTACGACGGGCGCCTTGGCCTGCTGCACGACTGGCAGCACTGTCGAGCTAAGGGCATAGGTTGAGATGTTCAGGAAGATAAGGTCCAGGTTCGACTCGGCAAAGACGTCGGCTGCGATGCGCGCTTTCTCCGGATTATCGACGATGCCGACATCAAAGACAGCCACGCCCTCGCGCTCGATACGAGTGCGAATCTGATCCTGGTAGCCCAGCAGCCTGTCGTACAGGCCGTCGAATTGTGGCCAGTAGGTTTCCAGGCCGACGCCATAGAGGCCGACGTGCAGCCCCTGTTTCCTGTCCCTACCGTCCAAGACGATCCTGTCAGTCATAGAATCCATGTTCGTAGGCCGTCTCAAAGAGAGCCACCATGTTCTCTGGCGGGACGCCAGCTTGGATGTTATGCACGTTGTTGAAGACAAAGGCACCGCCAGGCTTAAAGATCTCGATGTTCTGGCGGACCTCAGCCCGTACCTGTTCCGGTGTCGCAAAGGGCAAAACGTGCTGTGTATCGATGGCGCCGCCCCAGAAAGTGATGTCCTGCCCGAAGGTGTCCTTCAGCATCTTGGGGTCCATGCCACGGGCACTGATCTGCACCGGGTTGAGGGCGTCGACGCCCATCTCGATCAGGTCAGGGATATACTCGACGCAGTTGCCGCAGGTGTGGTACCATATCTTGGCCTGAGTGTTGGCCTGGATGACATCGATGACGCGCTGCTGGCGTGGTCGTACTACCTGGCGATAGAAAGCGGGCGAAAAGAGCGGCCCGTGCTGGCCGGCCAGGTCGTCGCCGATCATGATCACGTCCAGCAGGTCGCCGACCTCGCCAAGGAAGCCGGCCATCCAGTCCACCCAGAATTGAGAAGTGCGGTCGATAATGGCCTCGCACATCGCCGGGTTCTTTTTCATATCGATGAACCACTGCTCAAGCCCGCGCATGTACCAGCATATCTCGTACGTCACGCCGCAGATGCCACTCGACAGGGCGTACGGAGTGTGATTCTTGATCTCCAGTGCCTTTTCGCGGATGCCGGTGAAGCGGCTTGGGTCGCGGCCGTCGGGGAAGGGATAATCTGCCACGTCATCGAGCCTGGCATCAGCCAGAGGGTGGCGGGAGATGTCCATGTAGAGCATCTGGTCGTCGGGCATCGACCAGACCACACCGAACTCGTCCTCCAGATCGTGCCACAGCCGCCCATCGCGCTCGTTCAGCTCGATACCACCTTGAAAGCTGTCTGGGCCGTGGGCTGTGACGTAGCGTACATCGACGTGGAACAGCTCCAAGACCCTCTCCGAGGGCGCGACGATCTGTTGGACAGGGTCGAGGATCTGGGGCGTTTCATCATAACCGAGATAATCAATCAAGTCTTGATAGGCTTGGCGATGAATGCCCGTTTGAAAGCCGCCCAGATCAATGGGGATACGATCCGCTTCCTCGTGATTCAGCGCCTTGAGCACACGCTGGCGCGAAGTCATGGTCTCTCTGCCTGGCATGGCTATCTCCTTCATCCAGAAGAAAGGATCCCCTCTCCACCCTCCGTCGGGAGAACGGAGAGGGGATCGGTACATACGAACTATGGGTTGAGAAGGGTGTCGACGTTCTCTGGCGTGATGAGGTTTACCGGCACGAAAATCTCGCGCTCGGCGTCGTTGTCATAGGTCAGGCTCTCGCCCAGCATGAGTTGT
>JASFHU010000620.1:0-3813 GCA_050123055.1 Anaerolineae bacterium | reverse complement strand
CGCGGCCTTTGTCTATCCCCGGCCCGGCCGGACAGGCGCCATACGCAACTGTCTCGAGGCTGACTACCCTGGATGGTTTGTCGTGCTGGATTCGGTGGAGGCCCTGGAGACAGGGCTGATGGGCAAACCGATCACCGATGAGACCTATGCTCGTGCTGGCGAACTCTTGGTGATACCCAGGGGAAATCACGCCTTACAGCAGTCTCAGCCGCCGGTGTCGCTGATCGGCCGTCACGGGGGACTATCAGAGGAGGAGATGCTGGTGCCGCTGATCGGGGCACGGTTGGAAGGGCTAAACTGAAAAAACCAAAAGACGACTGAAGTCGTCAGTACGAACATATCAATCACCCCTGACAGAGTACTAGCCGGGGGGCCGGCCAAAGGTCTCCACGTACAGCAGCATCGCGGCCAGGATCGCGGCCCTGACAACACCCTCAGGCGCGAACAACGATTTGGCGATCCACAGGTCGGGATAGGCCCCATCGTCCTCGGCCGCCTGCCAGAGATAGGCTGCCCCTCTTGTCAGCACCTCGGCGTCCACCATGCCAAAGCGCCGGTGGTAGTGAAGGAGGGCCAGTAGCGCATAGGCTGTCTCTTCAGCAGTTCCCCGGTCAAAGTGCCCCCAGGACCCATCGCTGCGCTGGACGTGAACGAGCCAGTCCACCGATCCGATACACTCGGACACCAGTGGCTCATTGCTATGCAGCAGACTGATCAACACGTGGGAGGTTGCATACAGGGGTGAGGCATGCCACTTGTCGATCCAATAGGATTGATACTTGCGATCCGCCAGGAGCATGGTTACCACGCGATCCCAGACCTCCTGGCGATCGGGATAGTCTGGCATCACCGCCAGGGCTTCAAGCGCGTGGGCGTTGGTGCTCACACTGGCGTTCCGCTCAAACTCGAAGGTGCGAAAGATGCGTGCCTGCGGATCCTCGAACCGATGCAGAACGGCAGGATCGAGCGGGTGTCCATTCAGAGCCAGCACTCGCGCCGTGACGGCGGTAGTGTCCCCATCGTTGATGCCAAAGGCTGGGTCCATGGGGACACCATCCTCACCGACCGCAGCCTGTAGCTCATCCCAAAGGTTCGGGGCAATTACACCATCGTCTGTGAGTGAAATACTGGCGAAGCTCAAGTGCTCCAGGACCCAGGCGATCTCAAATATCCGAAGCGGATAAAAGTGCGGGATGCCTCCCGGTTGTATCCGAACCCTCTCCAGGTACTGCAGCGCCGCCTGGCTCTCACAGCCCTGGAATAGGAGATAGGCGGTGGTGGCAGGTGAGTTGGCTATCGACCCGTTCCGTCCCAGCATCCGGCACAGGCCCTCAGGCTTGCCCTGTGCGCCCAGAAACTCCAGGGAGAATGCCACCGACGTTCCGGGCGAATAGATCGAGTCCTCTGGCAGCAGGCGCAATTTGGCGGCACGGATACTCCCATAGCCGCAGGAGTGTCCGGGCACATCCAGATCCAGCGTCCGCGCCTGGGCCAGCAGCGTTGGAAAGATCAGCTCAAAACCTACCAGCTCGATGGGATCGTAGTGCAGGAAGTGAAGGTTCCGCCAGACGAATGTCTCACCCCGCCGGATTGCCTGCTCGCTCCGAGCCCCCACCTCGCGCTCCCGCAGGGCGATAATCGCCATCAGGGTACACAAGATCCGATCATGGTAGTAGGGGACCTGACCACCCCAACTGCCATCTGGCCATTGGTGCTCCAGCAACCATTCGATCAAATCCGGCCAGCGCTCCCCCAGCCCTCTGTCCGCCGGCAGGCGGGCAAGCCAAGCGACATCGTAGGGGCTGGCATTCATGCTGCCATTCAGGTTTCTCACCAGCTCGCGGGCTTGAGCCTTCAAGTCCATTCGGGTCTCCAGGGTTCCCGATCCAAGTGTTGAGCTACTTACGATCGGGGGGCAATTCCACCTGCGGCAGGGGGTACCAGATTCCGCTCCTTTGCGTACCCACGCCCAGGGTCTTGTCCCTATTGGTTCGATAAAAGTCTCTCATCCAATTCCGCTCATCCGGCCCCAAGGCCAAATAGTCGTCCTCCTCGCCGCGCCGCGTGTAGAGGTGATCATACAGTATGGCCCGCAGTTGCCGTTCTGATAGGTAGGGTGACGGGCTGACCATGAAGTAGAGATCCTCCGCACCTGTGGCCACCAGTGGCATGTCAAAGGTGCAGAACTTGTCAAAACCAATGAACAGATCGGCGGGCTCGACAGGCTCGCCATAATAGATCTCGACCAAGCTTGGCTTGTCGGGCACTCGTCCATGAAGGGTGTGATACTGCACCGCCAGCTCTGCGATTGTCTCGGTCGCATCGTCGGCACAAACGCCGAAAAAGAGCCGATACCGGTCGTGAGCCCGGGTCCGGGCTGTCACCTCGTCAAAGAGAGCCGGCAGGTGGGCATAGGCGGTCGCGCCAAGGTAGCGGCGGTAGTCGCCATAGAAGCGGACCCGCACCTGGTAGGCCCGGTAAAAGTCCAGGAAAGCGGGGTGGGTAGCCAACAAGGCCAACCCCTCCGTAGCCATTTTCGTGTATGCCTCACCTCTCTCCAAGAGTTTCAGTCCAAAGATCGGCGTCAGAAGGGTGTCAAGGCCATGCTCAAAGAGCAATCTATACAGGTCAAGGTGGCGCTCGCCCGCCAGGCGATAGTATTCGGCCACATAGTCGTTGAGCTCTGGCGTCGGATGCTCCAGCATGAACCAGCGCCGCGTGCCGTTGATCGGAAAGACACAGACTTTGGGTCCCGCTGCACGCACAAGCTGGGCCACCTCGGTCACGGGCAGAGTCTGGAAGGATTGGGCATCCATCGCTTATCTCCGCTTGGGCCAAAAGCGACCCGTGCGCTCCATATAGCTGGCATACTGGGGCAGGTTCTCCATGAGCAACTCTTCCTCACTGCGAGCAGCCCGTGGAAAATCGACCACGACATAGACGACCATGAGCAACGTAGTCAGCGCAGGATTGACCAATAACAACCCCACGGCTATGACAAAGAAGGAAGTGAATATCGGATGGCGCACCCAACGATAAGGTCCGGTATCCACCATCCGGTGCCCCTCCTGAAACTGGACATCTTCGACGTAGAAGTGCTTCAGGTGCGACCGCGCCCACCAGTGAAGCACCAGAGCGGCCGAAAGCAAAGCCAGACCAACAGCCTGCATCCACAGACCCCACCCGGCACTGATCTGGAGGCCCAGCCCCGGCAGCAGGACTGGCTGCACCACCAGCAGCGTCAGGAAAGCAAGCATGAACAGGGTGTAGCCCCGACTGCGACCACTGCCCTCTTGGGCGCGCTGCTGGTCATAGTGTCGCATCAGCCAAGCATCCACAATATAGTAGGCCAACCCGGTCAACAGAATGACACCCGACTGGAACAGTCCCATCCACATTCTAGCCGTTGCTTTCACCAATAAGTCTGTATTATACCCGCTTTTGCCGGTTCCGAAAAGTATGGGACCAGCGTACGACACGCCCGCGCCATTCCACCCCCCACTCTCAGTCGCTCAGACCGTTCTTGACCAGCCAGCGACCGAGGCTCTGCAGCCAGGGCCAGCGACTCCCAAACACGAGGTTGCTGGTGTTCTCGGTCTTGAAGCCCAGTCGACGCTTTACTTCGTAGGTGCCGGTTCCCCAGCGAAGGGTCTGTGCCCCCCGCTCAAGCGCACACCGGATATCCTCGTATCCCAGGGCAAAGTAGACATTCTTGACGCTGTGGTCCAGCCCCAGGCCCATCACAAACCAGGCGTCTTCATCTCCCAGCATCAGCTCGCAGCCCACGAGCCGTTCTCCCTGCTCGGCTGCCAG
>JASFHU010000619.1:0-3821 GCA_050123055.1 Anaerolineae bacterium | reverse complement strand
CGGGCGAATAGCCGTATTGCTTGAGTTGATTGAATTGAGACACACAGCCGGTCCGGATGTACTTTGGCGGTGCAACATGGGACCGGCATACAGGAGCTTCCGATGGGTGATCCGCCCAAACTGGTTCTAATCGACGGGCACGCGCTGGTTTACCGCGCCTATTTTGCCCTGCCATCCGGCATGGCCACCTCGCGCGGCGAGCTGACGAATGCCGTCTTTGGGTTTGCTTCGATGCTGCTCAATGTCTTGCGCGACGAGCAGCCCGACTACCTGGCCGTCACCTTTGACCTGGGGCGTACCTTCCGCCACGAGGATTACGCCGAGTACAAGGCCAACCGCGCCGAGATGCCCGACGATCTGCGCATCCAATTTCAGCGCATCGACCAGTTGCTGGAGGCATTCAATATCCCCAGCTACTCGGCCGAGGGATTCGAGGCCGACGACGTGCTGGCCGCGCTGGCCCAGCAGGCCGGGGAGCGAGAGGTTGAGACCCTCATCGTCACCGGCGACACTGATACTTTCCAGCTCATCGGCCCCCGCGTGCGGGTCATGGCACCCCGGCGCTCTTTTGGCGACACCATCATCTATGACGAGGAGCGGGTCCGCCAGCGCTACGGCCTGGAACCTCTACAACTGATCGACTACAAGGCCCTGGTCGGCGATACCAGTGACAATGTTCCGGGCGTGCGGGGCGTCGGGGCCAAGACCGCCACCAAGCTACTGCAGCAGTATGGCAGCATCGAGTCCATTTACGAGAACCTGGACCAGGTCAGCAGCGCCCGCTTTCGCAATGCCCTGGAAAACGGCCGCGATACGGCCTTTCTCAGCAAGCACCTGGTGACCATCGTCAGCGACGTACCGGTGAGTCTGGACCTGAAGGCCTGCAAAGTCCAGGAACTGGACCGCGAGTCGGTGGCCGAGCTCTTTCGCGAGCTGGAATTCCGCGCCCTGCTGGGCCGCCTGCCCGGCGCCAGCGAAGCAGCCCAGCCTGGCCAGCTCTCACTCTTTGGCGACGAGGAGGCGTCCGCGCCGGAACAAGAGGAGGTGGACTACCAGATTGTGGACAGCCCCGAGGCCCTGGATGCCGTGGTGAAGGAGCTGGAGGACGCTGCCAGCGGCGATGATGCCGGCCTGGTGGTGGACGTGGAATCCACCAGCACCGACCCCATGGTCGCCGGCCTGGTGGGCATCGCGCTGACCGCCCAGGAGGGCAAGGGCTACTATATCCCCACCGACCACAAACCGGAATCGGGGATCCCGAATCTCCCGATACCGTTGGTGGCCGAAAAGCTCGAGCCCCTGTTCCAGAATCCCCAGATCCCCAAGTATGCCCACAATGCCAACTATGACCTCACCGTGCTGGCCGAGCAGGGGATGGACCTGACACCGGTGACCTGCGACACCATGATCGCCGAGTGGCTGATCAATCCCGGCAGCCGCAACCTGGGGCTCAAGAACCTGTCCTGGACCCGCCTGGGCATCGAGATGACGCCCATCTCTGACCTGATCGGCAGCGGGAGAAAACAGATCACGATGGACCTGGTGCCGGTGGACAAGGCAGCGCCCTATGCCTGCGCCGACGTGGACATGACCCTGCGCCTGGCCAACCAGCTCCAGCCTGAGTTGCACGAAAAGGCGCTCTGGGCGCTGTTTTCCGAGGTCGAGATGCCACTCGTGCCCATCATTGTCGACATGCAGCGCGCCGGGGTCAAGCTGGACGTCGAGTTCCTGGGCGGCATGAGTCGCGAGCTGGGGCAGCGGTTGGGCGAGCTCCAGGGAGAGATCGAGGGGTACGTTGGCCATGCCATCAACATCAACTCTACGCAACAGCTCAGCGTGGCCCTGTTCGACGAGATGGATCTGGCCCTGCCCTGGATGCGTCGCGGTAAGTCGGGCCACTATTCCACCGCCGCCGACGTCCTGGAAAAGATCCGCGACAAACATCCGGTGGTCGAGCTGATCCTGGAACACCGCCAGCTATCCAAACTCAAGGGCACCTACGTGGATGCCCTGCCGGCGCTGGTCAACCCGCGCACAGGGCGGGTGCACACCTCCTTCAACCAGACCGGTTCGGTGACAGGACGCTTTTCCTCCTCCAACCCCAATCTGCAGAACATCCCCATCCGCACCGAGCTGGGCCGCCAGATCCGCCGCGCCTTTGTGGCCGAGGAGGGCTGGCAACTGCTGGCCGTCGACTATTCCCAGGTTGAGTTGCGCGTGCTGGCCCACATCTCTGGCGATCCGGCCATGCTGGACGCATTTGCCCGCGGTGAGGACATCCACGCCAGCACGGCCGCAGCCATCTATGGCGTGCCACTGGACGAGGTGACAAGCGACCAACGGCGCGTAGCCAAGATGACCAACTTTGCCATCAGCTACGGCGTGACGGGCTTTGGCCTTTCGGAGCGGACAGAGCTGTCGCCCGAAGAAGCCGAGGTCTTTATCGAAACCTATTTCAAGACGTACCCCAAGATCAAGGAGTACATCGACCGCACCCGCGAACAGGCTCGAGAGCAGGGCTACGTCGAGACCCTGCTGGGCCGGCGCCGCTACTTCCCCGAGCTGGGTACCAGGGCCCGCGTCCACCGCAACGTGCGCGAACAGGCCTACCGCATGGCCATCAACGCCCCCATCCAGGGCACAGCAGCCGACATCCTGAAGGTGGCCATGAGCCGCCTGTGGCAAGCCCTGCAAGCCGGTGGCTTGCAGAGCCGCATGATCTTGCAGGTACACGACGAATTGGTGCTGGAGGTCCCGGAGGACGAGCTGGACCAAGTCGCGCGCCAGGTCGTCGAGACGATGGAGGGCGCCTACGACCTGGACGCGCCGCTGAAAGTGGATGCCAAGGTGGGGCGTAACTGGCTGGAGATGGTACCTATCTAAGTCATCGGAATGGTTCGCCAGGCACATGGTTCACCAAGCGCCCAATTGAGAATGATCGTTCTTCTGAACTGAGGGAATGGGATGATTAGAGACGAAATTGCCGACCTTGTATGCAAGGCGACCAGAAAGGCGCAGCGCAAGAGCAGCCTGCCCCGCACCGAGATCCCGGAGGTGCTCATCGAGCGCCCCCGGCAAGATGATCACGGTGACTATGCCACCAGCCTGCCCCTGAAGATGATCGCCGCCATCAACCGAACGCTCAAAGAAGCGGAAAAACCGACCCTCAATCCGGTCGAGGTTGGGCGGCGCATCGTCCACCGCATGGAGCAGGTTCCCTACATCGCACAGGTGGACGTGGCCCCGCCGGGCTTTATCAATATCACCCTGGACGAGGGCTGGCTGGCCCAGCAGGTCGAGGCGATCCTGGAAGCGGGCGAAAGGTTTGGCAACGTGGATCTGGGTCAGGGCAGGCGGATGCAGGTGGAATATGGCAGCATCAATCCCACCGGCCCCCTCCACGTGGGTGCAGGGCGCAACCTGACGCTGGGTGACTCTATCGCCAATGTGCTGGACGCGGCTGGCTACGACGTGCAGCGCGAATACTATATCAACGATGCAGGCTCGCAGATGCTTAAACTGGGCGAGAGCTTGTACGTGCGCTACTGCGACTTGCTGGGTCGCGACGCAGGTGGCGTCCCCGAGGGTGGCTACCAGGGTGAATACATGGTGGACTGGGCGCAGCGGGTCGTCGACGAGGAGGGAGACCGCTACCTCGCACTGCCCCGCGACGAAGCCATCTTGGAACTGCGCGAGATCGCCTACCGATTCGGCCTGGAGGGAATCCGCAAGGACTGTGCGCGGATGAATATCCACTATGACAACTGGTTCTCGGAACGGACGCTGTATGACCCTGAGGCCAGCGGGTCTGCCACGAGCCT
>JASFHU010000618.1:0-3823 GCA_050123055.1 Anaerolineae bacterium | reverse complement strand
CAATAAGTGGGGGCGGGGTATGTGCGGGCGGCAAAGCCGCCCGCACATACCCCATCTTCCCCCGGTTTATTGAAAAGATACTCTATTGAGCCTGAATCTCGGCGGTGGCGGTGGTGAACGAAAAGCGACGAACGTTGGACGCACTCCAGAGATGGCCAGGAATGCCGGCTTCCCCTGGCCCTCCCTCCTCGAAGTCGAGTGGTGGGGCAGTACGGAACTCCCAGTGCACGCCAGGCCTGGGCCAAGGATCTCCTTCCAGATACACGTTTTCCAGGCTGGCCACGTAGGTCGTGTCAGCTTGCAGAGATTCGGCCGGTGCAAAGGTCAAGGTCTGATCCTTGCAGGTCAACAAGCCAAGAGCATCGGGGGTGATGGAAAAGGTGCGGAGTGTTGCCGCGCAATCCAAGGCGTAGTGAAAATCGGCCCGGAGCCGGGGGCGCGGCCCCAGGTCCACAGCGCCAGGCGGTGGCTCATAGTGGTTAAGCAGGGATGGCAGGGAAAAGCTCCACTCGACCGTGCGCGCTGTCGTCAGTGGCAAGGTCCCTGCCCTAGCGTCAGAGGACAGCCGTACACGGTAGGCCATTCCCGGCTCATAGCCGGCGCCTTCGGGGATAAACGCCACTACGGTCCGATCGCTGTTCCAGCGAAAGGTGCCTGGCACCGCAGGCTCCAGTCCGAAGGCAGCCTCGACTGAAGCGCGATCCATCGGTTGATCAAAGGTGAGCGTGATTGGGGTCGTTGGCTGAAACGCATCGCTGAGATCAGGCTCCAGCCCGGTCAACCGCGGTGCAGAGAGTGATACCTCGCCGGTGAGGACGAGGCCGACGGCCAGCGCCAAAAGGACCAAGCAGCCGATTACGAGCCAGAGCGCGCCCAGGGCTGCGAGGCCACATCCCCGCCCTGTTCTCACTTTGCGCCTCCGTCAAGTCCACTATTCATTGATGCAACCCGCGATCCGGCCAGTATTTGCGATCTCGCTGGCCACTTCCAACAGAGGCACCGGACGCTCGGGCCAGTTGGTGGCGACCTTGCAGGTCACCTCCTCCCGTTCTGGACAGAAGCGGCATTGGTTGTGGATCCAGAGGATGGCGCGGCTGAGCCGGGAATAGGTCAGTGTTACATCCTCATCATCAACCTCGTCGGGGGACAAGAACTCTTCAGAGCCTAATTGGGCCAGGGTGTGTGCCAGTTGACCCTGGGCAAAGAGGGCTTCGGCCTCCCCTTCCCCTTCCAGGGCGACGATGGGATGCTCAGGCAGTGTCTCCCATTGGCCCAATACCTCCTCGTAGAGCGCTGGATCAGAAAAGTCGGACGGCATCGGGAGCCCCTCAGCACGGTCCGGCCAGCGCATCATGGTCAGCGCAATCAACATACTGAAACCGTTCATGGCCGGAGGAAGATCGGGGGTGTCGAGGAGATCGGCCAAGTCCTCTTCCTCGAACTCGTCGAAGCGGTAACGTTCCATGATGTTGCGGTATACGTTGGCCCAGGCCCGGACTGCTGCTCGGGCCGCCTCAGGGAACTCTTTCAGGAGCCGGACGACCAGCAGCGCAATCTTGATCCGCTTTGGGCTTCGTGCACGCTGCCCCGAGGGTTGTGTGGGAAAGTCGCCCGCCAGGATGCGCTCTAACAACAGGTATGGCTCCTCCAATACCTCGGTCGGCACCCCAGGGAGCTGCAGGAGATCATCCAAAGTGACGACCAGCTCGACAACCCGCTCCAGAGCTACCGTCTCGTCCAACTGGCTGACCAGCGGCCACCAGTCCTCAGGACTCAGGTAGCCCAGGTTGTACTCTTGCCCTGGCATCGGAAAAGGGTCGTCATTGCTGAGGAACACGCATTCGGCCAGCAGCTCTGCCACCTCTTGCAGGAGATCCTCGTATTCCTCTTCGGCATCAAACTCCCACAGTTCTTCGAGTTCCCAGTCTGCCATCTTGAGCCTCCGCCAACTAGCTAGTGTGAGTGTCTCAGTTCAATACTCAACCGCGACTACTATTATAGCATAGGCTGGCGGGTGATACAATGTCGGGTCGACCACGGTGTAGGGCTTGCAGGGTTCTTGCTTGCCCTACCCTGGACCAGTCAGCCCACGGTGATGGCAACTGATATTGGCTGAGCGGCTTGGCGTAGATAGAAAGCGCCCCGCCTCGAGTGAAGACTGGTCCAGTTTGGTTGCTGTCAGAAAGATGCATTTTCCAGCCCCCAAGGCAGCAGTTGACGGATGGCTGCCCCTGTGCTATACTGCCGGCAAGAATTTCCCAATACAGACCCCATCGAGGAGGATAGATTATGTCATCTACGGCGGAAGAAACGCTCATGGCCATGCCTGCGGCATTTTTGCCAGATAGGGCTGGCGATGCCAAAGCCCAGATCCAACTGGATCTGACGGGAGAAGACAGTGGACAATGGTACCTCGACATCGCCGACGGTGAATGCCAGGCCAAGAAGGGCCAGGCTCCCGAGCCGAACGTGACCGTCACCATGAGCGGAAAGGACTTTGTTGCTCTCTTTAATAACCGGCTCAATCCTGTACAGGCCTTCATGGCTGGCCAGATCAAGATTGCCGGCAACGCAGGATTTGTCCTGCAGTTGCTCAACTGGTTTGAGCGATAGCAGCAAAGATGGACCGCAAGCTGAACGCCAGCGAAGACGTGGTACGCCAGAGAGAACTGGGATCTGCAGGGGGCAATCCAGCTCACATGCCCTGTGGTGAGGTGCCAAAAACACCGAGAGCTAAGGGCGGCCCAACCCTTAGCTCTCAATCAAAAGGAGGAGAAGAATTTTGACAATTGGCATGGCCCATATGTGACCCCTTCCATCGGCTCTCGCCCCTGCGAGGCTCTGGTCGAGGATGACGCTCGCCCGCCATGAACCATGCCAGTTGCTCAATCGTATGGTACCACAAACCCGATCCCGCTGCTGGACGCAAACTATACGTTTGCCCTACGCTAGCCAACTCTTGATGCCTACGGGTTCACATTCCGGCAGTTTCTGTCCCCTACCACTATTTGCAACGCATCTCAGGGACCCTGGATGGGCTGGTGAACGCCCGCCCAGAGGTGTGAGGCCAGGCCTGGCGGGGTTTTTCAGTGCTTGTGCTAGCGACCATTGGCAATCAGGGGAGAAGTGTGGTACAATAACGGCGGAAAGGAGAGGTGATGACAGAGTCGATCGTAGTAATCCGCCTGACGCGAAATCTGCGATACAAACTGACCTACGTCAAGATCTTTGAAACCTACCTGGAATCGGACCCGGGACCCGAGATCGCTGAATTGCTCAGGGCGCTGATACAGGCCCAGCAATCGGCGATCAGTCCCCTGTCACGGTACCTGAGACATCTCGACGTACAGACACAGGATCTTGAATTGGATCAGAAGCTGATGGGCCATGCCCTGAGCAGGGACAACGTTCGAGCGCGGATGAGGTTCATCTATGACGGTTTGAGCCGCGCCGTATCCTGGTACAAGACTCAGTTGTTGGACAGGCAGATGACGGCGAACCCAGAAGTGAAACAACTGCTGATCGAGCTGGGTGAACTCGACGCGGCCAAGGTGTGGCGCACCGAGGCCGTCATGGGCATGCTCCGAATCCCCACCAAGGTGAAGGAACGAGACTGGAGCAACCAACAGCGTGTGCAACCAGATCAGGATGTGGATTGGAAGCCGCGACTGGTGGAGGATGTAGGCCGCCCTGCCTGGGAGGGAGAGAGGTCGGGGCGATGGCCCAGGCCGAGCAAGTACGGCCGTCAGGGATCTCGCTAGAGTCCCGAGCTTGCCAGGCGAGCAGGCTTGGCCATCCGTATTGCACCGGGATGGGCTTTCCA
>JASFHU010000617.1:0-3830 GCA_050123055.1 Anaerolineae bacterium | reverse complement strand
AAACCCCGGTGCCTCGTCGATACCGGCGACCCGCACTTGGTTGACCAGCAGCCGAGTAACCCCAACGTTGGCCCCTCGCAGAATGAAAAACGTAGCCAGGGTCACGATAAAGCTGGGCAGGCCAGTCTTGACCACCATCAGGCCATTGAGATAGCCGACTACTAGCGCAAAGATGAGGGCGACCACCATGGTGAGCCAGACACTCAGGCCCAACTGTGTGGCGAGGATGCCCGTGATCAGGGCCGTTGTGCCAGTCATGACACCGGCAGACAGATCAAACTCGCCACCGATCATGAGCAAGGCCACCGCAACCGCCATAATACCCAGGGTCGACGATGAGTCCAGGATGCGGGCGATGCCCGTTACCGAGACCCAGTTCCCCGGTGTGACTACGGCAAAAAAGACCCACACAACCACCGCCCCGATCAACGCCCCAACTTCGGGTTGTCGGAGCAATCGTCGAAAGAAGCCAAGTTCGGCAACGCGTTCGTCCCTTTGCCCGGCAGAAGCCGTCTGTGATGCCATTGAAAACCTCCTTCGGTCCAACCCTACCATGGACTCGAAAGTTTTGAGTCTTCATGTAGAGCGCCAAACCTCTCTTGTGAACTGACAACAGGCCACGGGATGGGTGAGGCCTTGAGCCATGACCGGCCCAAGGCGCTCACCCCTCCCGCAACCATGGTACCAAACGACTATGCTCCTACCGCGTCCCCGCTGCCGCGAGGTCCTTGACGGCCGCCGCGTTGCTGGCGTCGACGATCCCAGGACCGGTGAGGACCGGCAGGCCACCGCCAACGGTGTTCGCGTTGGCGTTGTACAGGTAGAGGAACACGACCGGGAGGTAGCCTTGCAGGTACTGCTGCTGATCGACGGCGAACATCATCTTGCCCTCCTCGATCGCCTCGAGGACGTCAGGGCTGAGGTCAAAGGTGGCCAGTTTCTGAGAGCCACCGACCGCCTCAATGGCCTGCATGGCTGCATCGGCGATGTTGGGGTTCAGCGCCAGGATGCCATCGATATCAGGATCAGCGATGAGTTTGTCCTGGATGCTGGCCAGGGTGCCGGGGATGTCGCGTACGCCGGTGGTAGCGACATTGAAGCGCACAACCTCACCAGTAAACGTGTCAGTCAAGCCGTCACAGCGCTCCTCAATGCCGATATTGCCCTCCTCGTGAAGGACGCACAAGACCTTCGTCGCCCCCGCGGCGCTGAACTGCTCGCCCGCGCCCTGTCCTGCCACGAACTCGGTCTGGCCTACATGGGTAATGGCGCCCAGGTCTTTGTAGACATCCACGCCAGAGTTGATGGTGATGACCGGGATACCCGCATTGGTCGCCTTCAGCACCGCATCCTTCATGGCGTCAGGGTTGGAAAGGGAGACGATGATGCCGTTCGCGCCATCGGCGATGTAAGTCTCGATGAGCTGCGCCTGCTCTGAGGGATCCAGGCTGCCTCCCGACTTGAGCTCAACGCCCATGGCCGCCGCAGCATCCTTGGCGCCTGTTTCCACTACTCCCCAGAATGAAGACTCGGCAGGATTCTCGTGGACGGCCAGGCCGATGACATAGCCAGTCTGGGTTACCTGGGGTTCCTCAGGCTCCTCAGTAGGGGCAGCCTCCTCTGGTTTCTCAGTGGGAGCAGCTTCCTCCGGTTGCTCGGCAGGCGGCGCCTCAGTCGCGCCACAGCCCACCAAGACCAAGCTAACCACCAACAGCAACAGGGCAATGACTTTTAGACGTGACATTTTTCTTCCTCCTTCTTTCTGTTTAGATTTGATTTGGACTTTGACAACCGACCTAGGTGACGAGCTTATTTTTGACGTTATCACCTCCTCTCCGAACATGAGGATGGCTCTCACCCCAGCCAACCCCCTCCGCACACTTTACTCTTCGCAACACTCGAAAGTGTGGTTAGTCTATCGCCGGGCGCATCCCTATCCCCGACGATTCCCTCACAACCAGCTTGCCCTTGACGGCGATATTCACGACCTCTTTGTCCTTGACCTGCTCGTCCCTATCCAGACCCAGCACTATTTCCATTGCTCCCTGGCCCAGCTTGGCCACAGGCTGGGCCACCGTCGTCAGCGCCGGATGGACGTAACGGGCAAAGGCGATGTCGTCAAAGCCCACCACGGCCAGATCCTGCGGCAGCGACAGACCCGCTGCCCGGGCGGCGTGGATCAGGCCAATGGCCGTCATGTCGTTGTAGCAGAACACGGCGCTGGGTGGATCCTCAAGCGCCAGGAGAAGGGGCAAGGCCCGCTGCCCGCCACCCGGCCGGCCTGTTCCCGGCACCAGCAAGGCGGGATCGTGGTCGATACCCGCCCCGGTCAGGGCTTCACGATAACCAGCCAGGCGTTCCACGCAGTCGCTACGGTCGCCGGGCGAGGATACATAGGCGATGCGGCGGTGGCCCTGCTGCACGAGGTGTTCGGTCGCCAGGCCCCCCCCATGGCAATTGTCCACCCCGATGGAGAACGTGTAGCGGCCGCGGTGCTGGACCAGGCTGTTGATCAGCACCACAGGCACGCCAAGCCTCTCCAGGCGTCCCTGGTGCAACACGCCGACGCGGGACGATGCGACAATGACGCCGTCCACACGCTTCGATTGGAGCGTCTCTGCGGCGGCAATCTCGCGCTCCGGCGAATCGTTAGAGCTGGCCAGGATGAGGCTATAGCCATGGTCGTGGGCGGTGTCTTCGATGGCCTGAACGATGCCGCCAATAAAGGGATCGGTCATGGTGGTCACCACCACGCCGATGGTCCGGGTCCGGCCCTCCACCAGGCTGCGGGCCTGGGCGTCGGGCGAGTAGCCCATCTCATCGGCCAGGCGTTGGATCCGTTTTTTGGTCTCGGGATTGACGCGAGGACTGTCACGCAGGGCGCGGGAGACGGTGCCAGGGGTTACATTGGCAGCCTGGGCAATATCCTTTATCGAGACGGGCACGACGCCATGCCTCCTCCTCCCCCTGGCGGCAAACGCTCGTAAAAGGCATCCGAAAAAGCGATACAACGATCTGGGATACAAACGTTTGTCAGCGTATTCTACCACACATACAAACGTTTGTCAATACCTTAATAATTTAGGTGTGGGGTCGCTGCGGCACTGGATCAGTCTGCCCGGCGTGATGGCACTCGACTTCTGTCGGGAGGCTATGGCAGCAGAAAACACCATTGCCCTGAGCCAAGACTGGTCCTGTGTGTTCTAGGCAGCTTGCCCCATCCCAGATTTGCCCTGCGGGGATTATGGCTGTACAATCACCTGCCAGGCTAGCTTACCTGGCGAGTTTGAGCAGCGAGGTGCTCGGCCCCCGCGCAATCGGGCGATGGGGCTTGAGGGACCCTGACCAAATGGGTGGTTGATGATGAAGGTTCACGATCTTGTCTCACAGATGACGGGCAACACCAGGAGGATTCAAAGCCTGGTCGAAGGCGTACCGCTGGAACAGGCCCGCTGGAGGCCTGCACCAGACACCTGGTCGATCCTGGAGGTGATCAACCACCTTTGGGACGAAGAGAAGGAAGATTTCCGGGTTCGGCTCGACATCACACTCCACCACCCGGACCAGCCTTGGCCGCCCATCGATCCCGGGGGTTGGGTCACGGCGCGCCAGTATAACCAGCGGGACGTCGGCGAAGCGGTGCAGGGCTTTCTCGAGGAGCGCCAGGCGTCGCTGGACTGGCTGAACAGCCTGGCCTCACCCAACTGGGAGGCGTCCTATGAAGCGCCATTCGGACCGATCACGGCAGGAGCGATCTTTGCCGCCTGGGTGGCACACGATCTGCTGCACATGCGCCAGCTCGTCGAATTGCACTGGGCCTATACGGTGAG
>JASFHU010000616.1:0-3830 GCA_050123055.1 Anaerolineae bacterium | reverse complement strand
CGATCGCGACGACCACAGTCAGCGCAGCGATGGCAAGATTGGTCGGATAGCCCGGGTCCAACGGGTTGCGTCCCAGCGCTGTGAAATCAGCCAGCTTCATCGTGCTTTCTTCCCCTAAGGATAGCTGCGAGAGAATCGCCTTTATCCACCGTGAAAGCCCCTTCCGCCCGCCACAGCACCTGCCCCTGGCGGTCCAGAAGCAGCACATAGATATCGTCCTCGCGGGGCAACTGAAGTGCCTCACGAAACGTGTTCTTGTCCAAGTAGAGGGTAATGGTCCGTTCACGGGCAACCGGATCGGGAATACCTGCCCGCATCCCCTCGTTGATAAAGGTGCGGGCCAGGACATTGAGCCGCTGGATGGTCGGTAGCTCGTAGTAGCGCACCGTCGAATGGGTTTCCTCAAGCTGCCTGGCAAAGGGGATCCAGGTATCGACCTGGCTCTGTTGCCACTGTTGGAAGGCGACAAAAACCAGGTTCAGCTCCCCCTCAAAGGCCTCCGGAAGGCTCAGTTTCTTGCGCTGTAGGTTGAAACCCGTCACGGATGGGAACTGCATGGCTCCTCCTTCAATCGGCGTGTCAATAGCCCCGCTGCTGTCCTTCCCATGGAGGCTCGGCCCCCGACTTGAATTCTTCGACGCTGGGGCCGCTCAGGTTTCGCAGTCGCCAGGTGCCGTACAGGTAGCTAGCGATCAACAGGATGATGGTTGCCGGCCAACCCGTGAGGAACTGGACGAAGCCCAGCAGGCTGGCTTCCGCCTGCTGAAAGAGATTGAATTGCAGCAACAGGCGCAATCCGAAAAAGACCACCCACATCCAGGTGACCTCGCTGTAGGACGGGCGAACCTTGGGATGCCAGTACCAATCCAGCGGCCAGCGGCGAGCCACGTAGCTCGTATAGGCTACCATCGGACGGCCCACAAGCACGCTGACGAGAGCGAGAAGGAAGGTAATGCCGCCGGTGACGATGGTAGGCAGAAAGAAGCCCTCCGCGCTGCCGAGTAGATAGGCGACCGCCGCCGCCAGGGCCACACCGCCAGCGCCGCCGAGAGCGTATAGCAGAGACTGGCGCCGAAATAGCCGATTGATGGCGATGACAACAGCCAGCCCCAGCGAAGCCCAGATAGCCACCTGCACGCCCCAAATGGCATTGAGTAGCACGAAAAGGAGTGGCGGCAAAATGGAATCCAAAATATTGCTGCGCCCGGCAAGGACCATGCGCAGTTCTTCGAGAATTTCGCTCAGCTTGTCCATGGGTTCACCGTCCCGCGCTGTCCCTGGTGTTTCGCGGCGCAAGTTGAGCCCACAGTTGTCACTTGCGATTTGGCGACAGCGTAAGCCCGAAACGTGTTGATTCAGCGCGAAACACTTTGGCAGTTGGGCGTCAAGGCGTTGGTTTACTACTTGGTCACCTACGCCCAACTGCACTAGCTGCGTGATCTATGTCAGTTGTTGCCGGCTCTGTGTGCACGACAACAGTATAGCGCATATATCCCGGTAAGGCAAGACCCTCACAAGGTCCAGGGCGCTGCCTGTCCCCCCACCGAGGCTACTCGTAGCGCAGAGCCTCGATGGGCCGCAAGCTGGCAGCTCGCATCGCGGGATATACACCAAATACCATGCCCACAACACCCGCCACACCAGCGGCCATGGTCACGGTCCCCAGGGTCACCTTGGCCGCGAGATCGGGCGTCAGGTTGGAAATGAGTGTCGCGCCTGCCAACCCCAGGCCGATGCCCAGCAGTCCGCCCAAAAAACTAAGGGCGATCGATTCCAGCAGGAACTGGAGCAGGATGTCGCGCTTGGTCGCACCTACCGCCTTGCGGATGCCCACTTCGCGCGTCCGTTCGGTGACTGACACGAGCATAATGTTCATGATACCGATGCCACCCACCAGCAAGCTGATGCCGGCAATGGCCCCCAGGAACAGGGTCAGCACGCCCGTGATCTGGCCCGCGACGTCTAGGATGGCCTGCTGGCTCGTGACCTGGAAATCGTCGGCGTCGCCGGCAGACAGGCGGTGCCGCTCGCGGAGTATCTGCGCGATCTGTTCCTCGGCCGCGCCCACCTGGCTCTCGTCCACGGCACTGGCATAGATGGTCGCCACCGGCCGCTCTCCGGAGAGGGTGCGCTGGGTGAAGAAACGGGCCTGGGCGGTGGTCAGTGGAATATAGATTGTGTCGTCGTCGTTGCCAAAGCCCCCGATTTCGTCTAGCACACCGACTACCTCAAAGCGTACACCATCAAGCGCGATGGTCTGGCCGATGGCATACTCGCCGTCGGCAAAGAGGTCGCTGTACGCCCCCCAGCCGAGGACCGCCACTTTCGCCTGGTCATCCAGGTCGGCTTCAGTCAAAAAGCCACCTAGGACCAGATCCAGACTGCGGACCTGGGCATACCAACCGTTGGTGCCAGTTACGCTGAGATTCACTGCTTGATCATCATGTGTGGCCCGCAGTTGCCCCTGGGCAGCCGGAGCTACCGCCGCCAGTGCTGGCGCATTGAAGCTATCGGCCAGGGCCTCGGCGTCCTCACGGGTGAGGTAAGCTGGCGCGGCCGAGTCCTCGGGCTGGTCGGGAAACACAAAGAGCAGGTTTGAGCCGATGCTCTGGATCTGGCTACTAATCGACGCCTCCACACCCTCGCCCACCGACAGCAGCGTGACCACGGACGCAACGCCGATGATGATGCCCAGCATGGTCAACGCCGCACGCATTTTGTTGGTTGTCAGGCCGGTGATGGCCGTCCGCAAGCTCTCGTAAACACTCATAGGGCCTCCTTAGACTGGTTCGATGATCTCCCGATAGAGCGACGCAATGTCGTCGGGCGTTGAATTGCACTCCAGGGCCAGGCTGTCGATAGCCATATCCTTCTCAATGAGCCCATCGCGGATGGTGATCACCCGCTGGCTGTAGGCCACGATTTCGGGGTCGTGGGTCACAAAGATGATGGTGATTCCCTGCTGGTTAAGTTGTTGAAAGATGCACAGCACCTCGTTGCCCGATTTGCTGTCCAGGTTGCCAGTCGGCTCATCGGCCATGATGATGCTGGGTTGGGTCACCAGGGCCCGGGCTATCGCCACCCGCTGTTGCTGTCCCCCCGAGAGCTCGTCGGGCCTGTGGCCCAACCGGTCTCCCAGGCCGACAGCTTCCAGGGCGGCCTTTGCCCGCTGGCGGCGCTCACGCGCGCCCACCCCCGCGTACATTAGGGGCAGCTCCACCTGGCGCAATGCCGAGGTGCGCGGCAGCAGGTTGAATTGCTGGAACACAAAGCCTATTTCTTTGTTGCGAAAGCGGGCCAGTTGGGCATCACTCAGGTCGCTCACGTTCTGATCGTTCAGCCGGTAGCTGCCCGCCGTTGGCGAGTCGAGACAGCCCAATACGTTCATCAGCGTCGACTTGCCGGAGCCCGAAGGCCCCATGATGCTCACAAACTCGCCCTCGTCGATGCTCAACCCTACACCGCGCAGGGCCTTTACTTCAACCTCTCCCATCTGATAGGTTTTGCTGACATTCTCAATCTGGATCATGATTCTCCTCCCGACTCCTATTCACCAAAGGGCCCACCGCCACCAAAGGGCCCTCGCGACTCATCGTCTTCGGCATTCTGGCCAGGCACTTCTGGCATGGCTACCTGGTCGCCCTCGTCAAGGCCCTCCAGGATCTGCGTCTGGCTCTCGTTGCGAATGCCGACGCGAACCTCCAGGCGCTCAGTGGTGCCATCGTCGGACCAAAGCTCGACAAAGTAGCGACCGGCGGCACGATCGGCCGTGATGGCCCGGTTGGGCACCAGCAAAGCCCCATCAGCGCGGGCCACCACAATGTCCACGT
>JASFHU010000615.1:0-3834 GCA_050123055.1 Anaerolineae bacterium | reverse complement strand
CTGGACGTGTTCGAACAGGAACCCTTACCCCTGGACTCACCACTGCTGGGGTTTGACAACGTCATCTTGACGCCCCACGTGGGGGCCAATTCAGAGGAAAGTGTAGCCGACCTGTACCGCACTGGAGTCCAGGTCACCCTCGACGTGTACCAGGGGTATTGGCCGCCAGGGATTGTCAACCCAGAAGTTGAAGGCAGGACACCCCACCACTACCGGCGACGTGAGCTGGAGAGCTTTCAGGAGGCGTGATTATGTCAGGGAAAGTAGTCACTTTTGGTGAGATCATGATGCGGTTGTCACCACCGTCGCACTTGAGATTCGGGCAGGCTCGCTCTTTCGACCTAATCTATGGCGGCGGCGAGGCGAACGTAGCGGTCTCGCTGGCGAATATGGGGGTACCTGTCGACTATGTCACGCGCCTGCCCCCGAACGATCTGGGCGATGCGTGCATCCAGTTCCTACGACAGTTCGGCGTGGGCGTGGAAAAGATCGTGCGTGGGGGTGACCGGCTGGGCATCTATTTCCTGGAGATGGGGGCCGTACAGCGTGGCAGCAAGGTGATCTACGATCGGGCCAACTCGGCCATCGCCACCATCGAGCCTGGAACGATCGACTGGCGGCAAGTCTTTGCCGACGCCGACTGGTTTCACTGGACCGGTATTACGCCGGCCATCTCAGCAGGGGCTGCCGCTGTCTGCCTGGAAGCGGCCCAGATGGCAAAGGAGCTGGGACTCACAGTATCGTGCGATCTCAACTATCGCAAGAAGCTGTGGAAGTGGGGCAAGCAGCCAGGCGAGGTCATGCCCGAGCTGGTCGACCACTGCGACGTGGCTATCGGCAACGAGGAGGATGCTGACAAGGTATTCCACATCAAGGCACCCGAGACCGACGTGACAGCGGGCAGGGTGGACGCAGATAAATATCGCTACGTGTGCGAGGAATTGGCCAGGCGCTTTCCCAATCTGAGGACCATCGCCATCACGCTGCGGGGCTCGCTATCGGCCAGCCACAACACCTGGTCGGGCGTGCTGTGGGATAATGGAAGCTTCTGCATCGGCCCTATTTTTGACATTACCCACATTGTGGACCGGGTCGGTGGGGGTGACGCTTTCATGGGTGGCCTGATTTACGGACTGCGTACGCACCCGGACGACCCGCAGAGGGCCTTGGACCTTGCGGTGGCAGCGTCCTGCCTCAAACACTCCTTCTTCGGAGATTTCAACCTGGCCACGGTTGATGAAGTGGAAAAACTGATGGCCGGAGACGTCTCTGGACGGGTATCACGCTAACAAATGATGGGGGTTTCAGATGGCACGTTTCAGCAGACTCGAAGTTCTGAACACAATCCTCGAGATTGGCCTGGTTCCCGTCTTTTACAACCAGGACGCAAAAGTGGCCAAGCAGGTGGTGGCGGCTTGCCTGGCAGGCGGAGCCAGGGTTGTCGAATTCACGAATCGCGGTGATTTCGCCTTCCAGGTCTACGGCCGGGTAGCCCAACACTTCTCGCAGGCCGAACCCGGGCTCATTCTGGGCGTGGGCAGCCTGATCGATGCGCCGACGGCCGCCATGTATGTCGCCAATGGGGCCAACTTTGTGGTCGGCCCCCTGCTCAGTCCAGAGATCGCCCGGCTATGCAACCGGCGCAAGATTGCCTACATGCCGGGCTGTGGCAGCGTTACCGAGATCTCGCAGGCTGAAGAGCTGGGGGTTGAGATCGTCAAGGTCTTCCCCGGCACTTCGGTCGGCGGCCCGGGGTTCGTCAAGGCAGTCTCGGGTCCTTGCCCCTGGACCCGTATCATGCCAACCGGCGGAGTGGATGCCACGGAGGAGAGCATCAAGAGCTGGTTCAGGGCTGGCGCTGCCTGCGTCGGCATGGGCTCCAAGCTGATCCGCAAGGACCTGGTCGCCGGCGAAGATTGGGATGGGATCACAGCCCAGGTCCAGCAGGTACTGGCCTGGATCAGGGAAGTACGGGCAGAATAGGGCGTACCGGGTTCAGATCATCCCTCGTCCGGGGCATAGCGCGAGACGATCTGTCTGGCAAAGTCGGCCACGCTCTGGCGCAGCGCCACCGGCGCCACGACCTCCACCGCGCCCCCAAAGCCCAGGAGGCGCTCCCGGGCCTCGTACAGCGATTCAAACGGCAGCGTCACCGTCAGCCAGCCCGCCGGGTCAGGCGAGCCGGCCTCCGCACCCTGGGCCGGCCTACTCTGAGCACGCCCGCGCTGAGAGCGCGCAACCTCCTCCCGGATAGGCTCGCCAAAGTACTGCGGCAGCCAGGGCACCAGGTCGGGCGCGACGCGAACGACGACCGGGTAATAGGGGCGGTTCGCCTCCACCTCGGCACACCAGCCCTGCCAAAAGGCCGCCAGATCAAAATCATCGGGCCGCTCAAAGGACTCGTCCAAGATGCCAGCCTCCAGCACCTGGGAGACCCGATACACGCGCAGGTGCCCCTCCCTGGCACATACCAGGTGCCAGACGTTGGCCTTGGCCACCAGCCCGTAGGGCTCTACCAGCCACTGCGGCCGGGCCCCACGCCGCAGGCGATAGGTAAGGTGGAGTCTGCGATCCTCCCATACCGCCCGCTGAAGCGTCTGCAGGTGTGGCACTGGTTCCCTTGTCTCGAACCAGCCGCTAGAGTCGAGGTGGATGCGTTGCCGCGCCCGCTCCTCGTCGTGGCGCCGGGTGGCCGGTAGGGCGGCCGAAAGTTTGAGCAGCGCCATCTTGAGCTCCTGGTCGACCCCCAGCTCGGCCAGCGGCGCCGGGATGCTGAGCATGAACAGCGCCCTCACCTCGTCCTGCGTCAGCCCCGTGAGGGTGGTCCGGTAGCTGTCCAGCAGGGCGCAGCCGCCTCCCGGCCCGCGCTCCGCATACACCGGCACACCGGCCACGCTGAGGGCGTCCAGATCGCGGTAGATGGTCCGTTCTGAAACTTCCAGCTCCCTGGCCAGTTCCCCAGCCGTCATCCGCCCACGGGACTGCAGGAGCATCAGGATCGACAGCAATCGGTCGGCACGCATATCCGTCCTCCGGGATCAGACATTTTTCCTATTCTACCACAAAATCCTGACATTAGTTGTCAGGTATTTTGTGGTAGAATAGTACCAGTGAGCAGACGTGAGCTCGATCGATTCAAAGACAGAAGGAGGAGATAGCAATGAGTGACCTGACAGTGCGGATTGTAGACATGGAGCCGATGCGGGTGGCCTCGGCCCTCGGGTTCGGCGAGACCCCCGAGCCGCTGGCCTGGAACAAGATCCTGGCCTTCGCCGGGGCAAAGGGGCTCGATACGGCCGCCGCCCGTTTCTTTGGCTTCAACAACCCCGATCCCACCCCCGGCAGCCCGAACTATGGTTACGAGCAGTGGATGACCGTGGGGCCCGATGTCCAGGGGGAAGGAGAGGTGGAGATCAAAGAGATCCCGGCCCGGCGATACGCGGTGGCGCGCTGTGAGAGCCTGAGCATAATCGGCCAGGTATGGCAAGACCTGGTCACTTGGTTCGAGGACAGCCCCTACCAAAAACCGCCTCACTTTTACGAGTGCCTGGAGGAACTGCTCACCCCACCCAATGTCCCCTTCGAGGAGTATGTCTTCGACCTCTATCTACCCATCGCAGAGTAGTGAGGCGCAGAACAGTGCTCTATCGACGTTAGGCAAAGCGTTCCGGCCCGAGTCCCATCTTCCCAGCCCAGTCTAGCCGTTGCACGCCCGGCCCCGTTAACTCGGGGCCGGGCGTCGCCGCTTCAGATAACACACCTGAATCTCACACACGGCCGCCCTACTACCCTCAGGCGTTCGCCTGGGTTCCAGCCCTTCCCCCCTTGGCGGGA
>JASFHU010000614.1:0-3841 GCA_050123055.1 Anaerolineae bacterium | reverse complement strand
AGCCCCCAATGCCGAACGCCTGGACGTCATCGCCCCCCGCAAGGTATTCTACGAGGAGCTGGCCCGGCCCATGCGCATCGCCAAGCGCTTGATCGACGAGAGTGGCGGTCGCCTGGCGCCGGCGGGTCAGACCACCCAGTTTGTCGTCGGCGCCGCCGGCGAGCCGGACCAGGAGATCCTGTCCACGACCGCGCGCCTGTACCGCGAGGTAGACCTGCGGCGGGCCTATTTCAGCGCCTTCCAGCCGGTCCGCGGTACCCCCTTCGACGGTCGCGAGCCGACACCTGCCTGGCGCGAGCACCGCCTCTACCAGGCCGACTGGCTGCTGCGCTTCTACGGCTTTGGTTTTGACGACCTGGTCTTTGACGCGGACGGCAACCTGCCGCGCACTGCCGACCCCAAGCTGATGTACGCCCACGCTCACCCCGAGCTGTTCCCGGTAGAGGTCAACCGCGCCTCGCGCGAGGAGTTGCTGCGCGTGCCGGGGCTGGGTCCCCGCTCGGTGAACCGGATCCTGAACTGGCGCCGGCAGGGCGCCCTGCGCGAACTGTCCGACCTGAACAAGGCGGGTGCCGTCGCCGGCCGGGCAGCCACCTACGTCCTCCTCGATGGCAAGCGCCCGCCCCATCAACTGCCCCTCTGGGAGCCGTGCCCGGCCTGAGCGGGGCTTTGCTGATCCCGAGAGAATGCTTCGGCCCGGACAACCGGGCCCACAAAGGGTAAGACAATGGACCAAAAACCCGGCACCGATGCTGCGCCTACAGCGGGAGAGACATGCTTTCTGATCCTGTTCAGGTCTGAAGCAGGCGAACGACTGGCCCGCATTGTCATCGAGAGCCTGCGCACCTTTGGCGGACCGCTGCGCAATTGCCCGGTCTGGGCCTTCTTGATCGATCCAGACCGCCTGCCGCAGGCCCTGCATGGCCTGGAGGGGGTGCATAGTATTCCCCTGGCCATCGAGGGTGCGTTCCCGCGCTACCCCTTTGCCGAAAAAGTAGCCGCCAGCGCCCAGGCCGAAGCCATGGCCGGACCAGACGTCCGCTCCCTGGTCTGGCTGAGCCTGGACTGCCTGATCATCAACCCGCCCCTCCTGTTCGATCTCGGTCCGTCGGTTGACGTAGCGCCAGCCGACGTTGCCTTCCGGCCCGTCCACCATCAGAACATCGGCTCGCCGGCCCACGAACCCCCCAATGGCTTCTGGCAGGGGGTCTACCAAGCGTTGGAGGTCGACGACATGCCCTACACCGTCGAGTCGTTCGCAGATCGGCAGACCCTGCGGCCCTATTTCAACACCCACTGCTTTTCCTTCGATCCGTCCCTGGGCCTGGCCCGGGCCTGGTGGGCAGTCTTCAAGGCCATGGTCTCCGACCAGGCGTTCCAGGCCGGCCCCTGCCGCGACGAGCTGCGCCAGATCTTTCTCCACCAGGCCATCCTGAGCACGCTGGTCGCCAAGCGGCTGGATTGGGAGCGGGTCAGGCTCCTGCCGCCCGAGTACAACTATCCTCTGAATCTACTGGATGAGATGCCCCCGGACCGCCGGGCGCCGGTGCTCAACGATCTGGTCAACGCCGTCTACGAAGACGTATTTCCGTGGGACAGCATCGAGATCCGGCAGCCACTGCGTTCCTGGCTGCGCGAGCGCCTGCCAAACTAAAAGCCGGGAGAGAGCATAGTCTTTGCGTCCATCTTTGCGCTGGTCGTCGGCGCGGGCATGATCGGCCAGTTGAGCTAGATGACGTTCAGATTGGTGCTCTGTCCAGTTGTCTATCAACCTTGACACTGAGCATGGTTTGTGATACACTGATCTAGAATACTATTACGATCTATACTCACAATAGAGGTAGTGTCAATGGCTCGCATAGCGCGAAAATACGTGAAGCGCGTACAAGCAATGTTCACCGAGCGGCAGTACGAACTACTCCAGCAGTACGCTCAGGAGATCGACACGCCCGTCGGCACTCTTGTCCGCGAAACCGTGGAAGAATCACTCATCACCGACCTGGAACAGCGTCGCAAGCAGAAGGCATTGGAATGGATGGCATCTCAACATCTGCCTGTTGACGACTGGGAAGTGATGGAGCGCCAGATCGAATCTCGTTGGGAAGAGAGCGCAAATGAATAATGCTTTCTTTGTTGATTCGAACATCATCATGTACGCCGTCGGCACGGAACATCCTTACCGATCCCCATGCCTGGATGCTCTAGACCGAATCATTCGAGAAAGCCTGCAGGCCGTCGTTAGCAGCGAGATCCACCAAGAGATTCTGCACCGCTATTTGTCCATTGGCCTCCCTGAGCAGGCCCGGGAGATCAGTGTCAAGCTGGAGACGATCATTCCCGCAACCTTGCCGGTGACACTCGCGGATATCCATCGGGTCAGAAAGCTTGCCGAGCGCTATCCTGCTCTCAAAGCTCGAGATCTGATCCACGCCGCCGTGATGCTCGAGAATGGCCTCACGCGCATCCTCAGCACGGACCGTCACTTTGACCAACTGGCTGAAATCGAGCGCATCGACCCAAACGATTTCTGCCATGGGACGTGATGTCTAGGCTCCAGAAAAGCGCAGCTATGGGCTGGTATTCCGTCACACAAGTTGCCGGCAATTTCCATCGGACCTCAGAATCGTTCGGAGACATTGAGCCGCGCGTCGGCGTGGCGACCGTCAACGCGTACCTGGTCACCGGTCAGGAACGGGCTGCATTGATCACCGCGGGATGGGCATTGTGGACATACGCGCTGAGGTCCGCAAGCTCACGACTCTCCCTTGCGCGGTCCTCAACACTCACTACCACTGGGATCATATCGGTGGCAACGGCCTCTTTGCCGAATGCGCGATCCACGAGAGCGAAGCGGACCTGCTCGTACAGGAACCAGACCTTGGCTTTGTCCGCCAGGCCATGCAGTCACCTGCTGCCCGTGCCGTGTTACCGCCCGCTTTTGATCCGGCATTGTACCGTGTGATCCCCCAGGCTGGTGGGCAGCCTGCCATCCGTACCCTGCAGGATAACGACCTGATCGACTTGGGCGAGCGTAGCCTCAGGGTCCTGCATGTTCCGGGCCACTCCCCCGGCCACCTGGCCTACCTGGATGAGGCCGACGGAATGCTCTTCACCGGCGACACGGCCTATCTTGGCCCAGTGTACGCCTGTTTTGAGGGGGGCGACCCTCTGGCCTTTGCCCAGAGTGTAAAGCGGTTGGCCTCGTTGCAGGGGATGACAACCGTCTGCCCCGGACACAATGACGTCATCACCGAGCCGGACTGGCTGAACGAGTTGGCCGAGTGCGTCGAGGCAGCCGTGGCTGGCAAGGCGCGGGGCCAGCTACGTGACGACTTTATTGTCGGACGGGAGTTCCGCTTCGGGCGCTTGGCTGTCTGGCTGCCCCAATAGGGACCACAGGGAACCAATCTGGCACCTGGTTTTCGGGATCGGCGGTCTCTTCACAACACTGAGAGAATGCGCACCTATTTGGGCCAAGATAGGTATTGACAGAGCGCGTACAATAGGTTATACTAGAGGAAACTATAGGAGGTATAACCAGTGGCATCGGTCAAGACCGCGATATCCATCCAAGAGTCCCTGTTCGACCAAGTTAACGACTTGGCCGAGGAATTGCAGATACCTCGGAGCCAACTGTTTACGCTGGCCGTTGAGGAGTTTGTCAAGCGACACGAAAACCGCCGCATCTTTGAAACCCTCAATGAGGTCTACGAGGATGCACCTGATCCAGATGAGGAAGCATTGTACGAAGGGTGGCGCCGGCAGCAAAGGCAGTTGGTGGAGGGCGACTGGTGATCAACCAGGGTGATCTGTTTTGGATTGATCTGGCCAATCCGGCTGG
>JASFHU010000613.1:0-3846 GCA_050123055.1 Anaerolineae bacterium | reverse complement strand
CGAAGTTGAGGACAAAGGAGGCTGGGAGAGAGTGATCGATGCTGCGATACGAACAACGGGCGAACCTCACAATAATGAAGGCCCACGACCCGCCACGCAACACCCGCGTTTCCCCTCTGTGGTACCAGCTAGCGGTCCACTCCCAGACATTGCCGGAACAGTCCCAAACCCCCTCGGGGCTGGTGCCATCGGGGTAGGTGCAGACGGCCGTCGCACCGTCGGCGGGATGGGGCCCGAGCTTCAGGTTTGCGCGGGCGACGTCGAACTCTGGGCCCCAGGGGTACTCGCGCCCAGCCGTTCCCCGCGCCGCACGCTCCCATTCCTCTTCCATTGGCAGGCAGGCGACCTCATCCTGGTCGATAGCGCCCGCTCGCCGCAGCTCCCCGGTCAGCCAATTGCAATAGGCCTGGGCCTCGAACCAGCTTATGCCCACCACCGGCGCCAGGGGATTGGCTATCTCGGGCCTGTCCCACCACATCGGGCGGTTTCTCTGTTCCGGCGGGCGCCTCTTGATCCAGTCTCGCCAGAATTCGGGTGCCTGGTCGTCCGAGTCGCCGCTGCGCCAGGCGAGGCCCTCGGGCGACCAGTAGCCTGGATCCTCGTAGCCGCCGGCCTCGACGAAACGGGTGAATTGGGTATTGGATACGGGGTACTTGGAGATGCGGTAGGCAGCTTCGATGGTTCGTTCCTCCGGCTGATCGCCGTACAGGAAGGGACCGGCGGGGATGTCGATCCATCCATCCAGGTCGCCGGGCAGCCAGCCTAACCAACCTAACAGCAGACCGGCCTGCCGGCGGTAGTCGGGCCGCACGGCAGCATCCTGCATCACGGCCAGCAGGGCCTCCAATACCCGGCCCCGGCAGCGATCGGTGACGCCTACCGAACCCACGTCGCGCAGCGCCTCGCCTGCGACGACGACGTTCCAGCCCTGCCCCTGGCCCTCCCTCTGTGCCGCCAGCAGGCGTTCGATGACGGCCGAGGCGGAGCGTCGGTTGCGCTGCACGATGCCCAGATAGCCTATGGTGAGCAAGGTGGTCTCGTGCCAGGCCGGGTCGTCCAGGTAGGCCAGCAACAGATCCGTCGCCTGGCTCAGATCGAGCTCGCCCCTCTGGGCCACGCCCTGAGCGGCCAGGTACTCCTCGAAGGTGAGATGGATAAAGCCATAGGCCCCGTCCCCCCGCTCGACCAGCAGGTTCGAGTACCTGCGCACAGCAGCCATGAACCCGCGCGCCCGCTGGCGCGCCTCGCCTGGCCGCAAACCCCACTCGTCGCCCTGGTAGTAGGCGGCCAGCCAGTCCTGCACCTCTTTCTGGTAGGCCAGCCCGGCGCCGGGATTGGTTTCCCGCAGCCAGAGGGCCAGCGGGGCCAGCACACGCGCCGTCTCGAGATAGTCCAGCTCTGGCCCCACCGGCCGCCGGTCCAGGGCGCGGGCCTGGCTCCAGGCGCTGATGAGGGTCCGCAAGTAGAGCTCGTAGAGTTCCACCCGGCGATGGGGCAAGGATACGCCCTGGCGCTTGATGAGGGCCAGGATGGTCAGCAACAGCGGGTTGCTGGCCAGGCGCTCCACGCCGGGGTTGCTGAACACGGCCTCCAGCAACTCTGCCTTTTCGATTTCAGCGGCCTGGCGAGCCTGGGGCGTGTCGCCGTGGGTGGCCACCTCGAAGGCCTGACACCAGTTGTGGGCAAACTGCTCGATCTGTTCCCGCTGAAAGTCCACCAGGGTGACGGTGGCCAATCCCCCGGCCCGCAGGGGCACGTCGCGGTAACCGACGATGCGGCTGGTGACGACCAGCCGGTTGCCGGATGGAGCGTACTGCCTGAAGAACTCTTCGACCCGGTCGACGACAAATGTGCGGTTCTCCAGCACCTCGTCCAGGCCGTCCAACAGCACCAGCGCCTGTCCCCGGGCCAGGGCAGCGGTAAAGAGGGGGCTGAGATCCTGCGACATCCCTCGCAGGCGATAGTAATCGCCCAGGAAATCGGCCAGGCAGCACTCCTCCTTGCTTTGCGCTTGGGCATAGGCCGCCAGGGGCAGCAGGATGGGCAGGGAATGGCTGGGCAAACCCAGCCGTTCCTCGGCCCGGCCCTCGGCACAGGCCAGGGCCAGGACCTTGAGCAGCGTGCTTTTGCCCGCGCCGGGATCACCCAGGATGATCAGCCCCTGGTGTTCCGCCAGGAGGCGCTCCACCGGGACTGGCTCGGCCGCACCGGGGTGCCGTTCCAGCCCGTTCAGGGCTTCCTGCTCTGGTAGGGCTTTGCTGAGGGGACGGCCTGCTATCCGCGCCCAGGTCTCGCCCTCGGGCAACTCGGGGCGGGCCTGCAGGCCGACATAGACCCCTTCCAGGGGGAGCAGCGTGGCCACCCGTTCCACCTGGGGAATGCCTTTGAAGTCCAGGTGGCGGTAGGTGTGGCGCAGATGGGCCAGATACGCCCGGCGCAGGGTGTCGAGGCTTCCCAGTTGATGGTGGTATCGTGCGTATTGCCTGGGGTTGGAGACCTGGATCCCTGCCAACAGTTCAGGAAACAGCACCTGTTTCTCACAGTGCTCGACGATGGCATCGATCATGTCCTCCAGGTTGGGGTTCTGGGCAAAGGACCCCAGGAGGGGCCGAAAGTCAGAGCGATCCTGGCAGAAGCGCCTGAGCTCCCGCACCGTGAAGGCGTCTCGAATCAGGTTCCGGATGGCGGCGAGGTCGTACAACTCGGGCTGTGGCTCTTCATCCCGGCTACTACGGTCTTTTTCTGTCATAGACGTCCTCCTGCTCTACTCACTCCAGGCCTGCCTACCGCGAGCGCAGGTAAGCCCGTGCCCCGTCCCAAGCGTCGGTCTGCCCGCCAAGAGCGCAGCAGAACTACCACAGGGGACGGGGCGGCTTCTTTCTTTGGCTGAGGCCGGGCTGTGCGAACACAACCCGATCTCCAGCCAGGGACCGGTCCGGCTCGCCCTCCAGAACGTTCGTCGGGCACCGGCTGCGCGTCCACCCAGAAGGGTAACACACAGCACTGCCGGCCCGTCGCCCGAAGGCGATGGGAACGCACCACCACACGAAAACCGTTGTTGTTGTCAAAGTTGGCTGGGTGATTGTTGTTGCGATACGAACAACGGGCGTTCCTCTCATTATTGTTGGCCCACGACCCGCCACGCAACACCCGTTCGGTCGGGACCGGTCCCTACATCAGGGATACTAGGTCTCCCACGATGCCCCATCAGATTAGCGCTGGCTGGACTGCGTCCTGGATGGCCTGCGCTGGCGTACCCTCGGCCCGGGGGCGCAGTTTTTTCAGCCAGGCGCCCAGAAGGCGGCCCACCTCAGCGACCATGGCTGCCACGTGGGCATATTGTCCGTCGGAAAGCAAGCCCAGGTCGTGGCAGAGACGAAGATACAAGCGTAGCTTGACCAGCAAAAGGTCGGCCTGCTCCAACCGGTCCAGGGCGGTGGCAGGGTCGCGCTTGTCCCACATCCCCGCTTCGATGAGCCGCTCCTGGAACTGCAAGATAGTCCACTGCACCGTCCGGGCCAGGATGAAGCGCTGGCTGCGGGGAAACTTGGCGGTTGCCTGGACCAGCCATTTGACCAGATCGTAGGTGTGAGCCGTCAGTTCCTCCCGCAGGCGCAGCAGGTTGCTCTCCAGGTCGAACTCGAAAGCCGCTACGTCGGGGCGGCCACGCTTGCCGTGGGCTGCGGCCCGGTAGGCGTAGTAGAGGTTGGTAAAGTCACAGACCCTTGGATAGAGATTCTTGTACGTCTTCATAACCTCTTTGTAGAATTCCCAATCTGGCACACTGTGCACAGAACCGGCCAGCGGCGACCGCGCTTCGCGCGGATCAGGACGATCAGAAGCTCA
>JASFHU010000612.1:0-3856 GCA_050123055.1 Anaerolineae bacterium | reverse complement strand
CATCTTGAAATCGTTCAGCCTCGAAACGCCTGAACGAGGCGTCGGCGAGCTGAGCCACGAGTTGGGTCTGCACAAGAGCACCGTCTCCCGCCTGGTCAAGACCCTGGAGCAGGGGGGATTCCTCTCCCGCAACCCCTACACCGGCCGCTACCGGCTGGGCCTGGACCTGATCGGCCTGGCCGGCCAGGTGGCCAGCTACATGGATCTCCGGGAGCTGGCCCGCCCCGCCCTGCGGCAACTGGCCCTGGACTGCCAGGAGTCGGTGAACCTGGTGGTGCTGGACGCCGGGCAGGTGATCAACCTGGAGCAGTTTGTGCCCCCCGAGCGGCAGGTCAAGGATATCGGCCGGGTGGGCCGGCGCATGCCTGCCCACTGTACGGCGGCAGGAAAGGTGCTGCTGGCTTTTCTGGCGCCTGCCGAGCTGGAGCAGGCGCTGCCCGGCGAGCTGGTGTCCTTTACGCCGCACACCATCACC
This sequence comes from Anaerolineae bacterium, assembly GCA_050123055.1. Classification (GTDB taxonomy): domain Bacteria; phylum Chloroflexota; class Anaerolineae; order JAAYZQ01; family JAAYZQ01; genus JASFHU01. Next base: position 3,381 of record JASFHU010000612.1, on the reverse strand, counting down.
GACCGCGACCGGCTGGTACAGGCGCTGGCCCGCGTGCGCCGGCAGGGCTACGCCGAAGCCCGGCAGGAGCTGGAGGAAGGGCTGAACGCCCTGGCCGCCCCTATCCACGACCACAGCGGCAGTGTTCTGGCCGCGGCCAGCGTGTCGGGCCCGGCCTATCGTGTGACCCCCGAAGAGCTTCCCCGGCTGGCGGTCCGGCTGCAGGAGGTCACGCAGCAGATCTCTGGCTGGCTGGGGTACCGCCCGCCGGCTACTATGCAAAATAACCATGAGGAGAACCGACCATGACTGAGCAGATCCCTATCGAAACGTTGCATCCCACCATCCGTATGCTGTCTGACGAGCAGATCCAGGCCATCCACCAGGCCAGCCTCGATATCCTCTCCCGGACCGGTATCGTGATGGTCCACGAGGCCGCCGGCGAGCTGCTCCTCGAAGCGGGCGCCTGGAAGTCGGAGGGCCGGATCAAGATCCCCGAGCACCTGGTGATGGGCGCCATCGCCTCGGCGCCGTCGCGCATCCCCATGCACAACCGGCTGGGGCAGTTGACCATGCCGCTGCAGGAGGGCAAGGTCTTTTTTGGTCCGGGGTCCGACTGTCCCTTCACCATCGACGTCGAAACCGGGGCGCGGCGCTCCGGGCTCCTGGCCGATGGCCGGCGCATCGCCCACCTCTGCGACGGCCTGGAGCAGATCGACTTTCTCATGTCCATGGTCATCCCCTCCGACGTCCCGACGCTGGACCACTATCTGCACAGTTTTGTGGCCATGATCCGCGGCTCGGTCAAGCCCAACGTCTACACCGCCCGCGACCGGTCCGACATGGAGGACATCTACCGCATCGCCTGCGCCGTGGCCGGGGGGGAGACGGCGCTACGGGAGAAGCCCTTCCTGATGCTCTACGCCGAATCGATCTCGCCGCTGCTCTTCAACGACGAGTCGGTGGACAAGCTGCTCTTTTGCGCCGAGAAGGGGATCCCGGTCACCTACCCGCCCTCGCCCAACACCGGCGGCGGCGGACCGATCACCATTGCCGGGGCGCTGGCCCTGGGCAACGCCGAGTGCCTGGTGGGGCTGGTATTGACCCAATTGGTGCGGCCCGGCACGCCCTTCCTGTACGGCATGAATACCGCCGCCCTGGACATGAAATCGGCCATCGTGGCCTATGGAGCCCCGGAATGGCCGCTGGGCATGGCCGCCTGGACCGACATCGGCCGCTACTACGACCTGCCGGTCTGGGGGGCCGCGGGCGCCACCGACAGCAAGGTGGTCGACGCCCAGGCCGGCATCGAGGCCACGGCGACCATCATGACCGCTTTTCTGAGCCGCTGCAACCTGGTCCACGACGTGGGCTACATCGAGTATGGCACCACCTCTTCGATGGAGATGCTGGTCGTGGCCGACGAGATCATTCGCGACGTGCGCTTTATCATGGGCGGCGTCGAGGTCAGCGAGCGGACGCTGGCCCGCGAGGCGATCCACCGCGCCAAGCCGGGCGGCGGCTTCCTGGCCGACGACCACACGCTGGACAGTTGGAAATGGGCCCAGTGGCGGCCGGAGGTGATCGACCGCACGCGGTACGACAACTGGGTCAAGCGGGGGAGCAAGGACATGGCCGTCCGGGCCAACGAGCGGGCGCTTAAGATCCTGGCCGAGCACCAGGTGCCGCCCCTGCCCGAGGCAGCGGAACAGGTCATTGCCGAGATCATCAAGAAAAGGGAGTGAGTGATGGCCCGTCCAGGTCCCGAAGGCGGACAGTACCGGCCCTTGAGCCAGACGCAGATCCAGCGCATCCACGAGGCCTCGTTGGAAGTGCTGGACCGCACCGGCATCGAGGTCCACAACGACGAGGCGCTGGCCCTGTACCGGCAGGGTGGGGCGCGGATCGAGGGCACGCGCGTCTACATCTCGCCGGCTATGGTCGCCGGCGCGCTCAAAAAGGCCCCGGCCAGGGTTCTGCTGGCCGGGCGCGACCCGGCCCACGACGTGGTGCTGGAAGGGCGGCGCGTCTATGCCGGGACGGGCGGCTCGCCGACGATGATGCTCGATCCCGGCGCTGACGCTGTCCGGCCGGCGACCTTGCGCGACCTGGCCGACATGGTCCGCCTGGCCGACGCGCTGCCGCACTGCGATTTCCTGGTCATTCCCCTGAGCCCGACCGACGTTGCCGGCGAGCACATGCCCCTCAGCCGTTTCTACACCAGCCTCGCCTGTTGCACCAAGCACGTCATGGGCGGCGTCTTTTCCCTGGAGGGTGCCCGGCAGGTCATCGAACTGGGCAGCGCCATCGCCGGTGGACTGCAGGCCCTGCAAGCCCGGCCCATCGTCTCCAACATCACCAGTTGGATGGTCAGCCCCCTCCACCTCGATACCGAGGTGACCCAGATCTTGATCGAGTGGTGCCGGCATGGGTTGCCCGTGGCGCTGTCCTCGGCGCCGATGGCCGGTTCCACCTCGCCGGTGACCCTCGCCGGGACCCTGGTGCAGCTCAACGCCGAGCAGTTAAGTGGCATCGTGCTCACCCAGTTGGTGCGCCCCGGAACGCCGGTGCTGGCGGGCTATATCCCCGGCCTGGCCGATATGCGCAGCGGCGGCTACCTGGGCGGCGCCGTCGAGTTCGGCATGATGCAGGCTGCGGCATCGCAGTTGGCCCACCACTACGGGGTGCCCATCTATGGCTCTGGGGGGATGAGCGACAGCAAGCTGCCCGATGCCCAGGCCGGGTACGAAAAGATGGCCTCGCTGCTGTTGGCGGCCATGGGCGGCTGTAACTATATCCACCACGCCATCGGCATGGTCACGAACATGAGCGCTGCCTCGTTGGAACAGGCCGTCATGGACGATGAAGTGGTGGGCATGGTGCAGCGGGTCCTGCGTGGCGTGGAAATGACCGATGGGGCACTGGCCGTGGAGGCCATCGCGCGTGTGGGTCCCGGCGGCCACTACCTGATGGACGACCACACGCTGCAGTTCATGCGCTCCGAACTGTTCCACCCATCGCTGGCCGACCGCCAGAACCGGGCCAGTTGGGAGGCGGCCGGCAAACAGGACGCCCGCTCAAGGGCTCGCGCCCGCGTCGAAAAGCTACTAGGGACCCACGAGCCCATGGAGCTACCGGCGGCGGTCGACAAGGCGATCCGCTCGAGGTTCCATAGCTGCCTCTGAGCCGGCGAGATGGGAGGAGCGTCTCCGTTCGAGCGGGGCCTGAGCGCCTGTGATCAATCCGCAGGCCACTGGCTGCTGCATGCGGGTCTAACACCCGCTTCGTGCGGGATGCCGTGCTTGATCAATCAGGGTCAAGGACAGACAGCACTTCTGAATCTGGGCACACTCAAGCCTGTCAGCACTCTTTCTGCTTGGCCTGGATCGCCAGATCCAGGCC
>JASFHU010000611.1:0-3858 GCA_050123055.1 Anaerolineae bacterium | reverse complement strand
TCATCTTTCATAACACCAGGCCGAGGGCAAACAGAAGGCTGAACGCCAGGTCCAGATTCGCTGTACCGGCCAATGCCCGGTTTAGGGGCTGGCCCTCTGTGGTCCGGTAGAGCGTTCGGATCAGGTGTAAGGCCAGAGGCACCGTCAGCCAGGGCAACAGCACCCAAGCCGGTGCCCATCCGACCATCCAAGAGATCAACGGCACGGCATAGGCTACCACGAGGAGGCTGACGTATTCAAGGCGGGTGCTCCGTGGCCCTATCATCACAGCCAGGGTGCGCTTTCCCGTCCGGCAGTCCGTTTCGATATCCCGCAGATTATTGACCACTAGGATAGCCACCGTCAAGGCCCCGATCGGTACAGCGACTACAACGGCTGCCGGTGTGAGGGTCAACGCCTGCACATAGTAGGTTCCACACACAGCGGCCAGTCCGAAAAAGAGAAACACGAAAAGATCCCCTAGCCCATGGTAGCCAAAGGGAAGTGGTCCGCCGGTATAGGCCAGGGCCGAAATCAGGGAGGCGACGCCGATTGCCAGGATGGGCCAGCCTCCAACCAGCACCAGGTACAGGCCCACCAGGGCAGCAAGGGTAAAAGTAACCGCGATCCCGAGACGCAAATGCGAAAGCGAAATGAGCCCGCCTTGGGCCACCCGGGTTGGACCCTTCCGTCCGGCGACGTCAGTTCCTTTTACATAATCAAAGTAATCGTTCGCTAGGTTGGTCCCGATCTGGATGAGCAGTGAGCCCACCAGCGCTGCAATCGCTGGCAGCGGCGCAAGGACGCCATCAGCCACGGCCAGGGCAATCCCCACCAGCACCGGTGATACTGCCGCCGGCAATGTTTTGGGGCGGATGGCCATTAGCCAGGCCTGCAGGGGGGAGATCTCGGAAGTTAGACTCATCATCTGTTCTGGTTTTCTGCTCTTCACCCTACCTTTGCCCAAACCCAGGCGTATCAGGGGCTAGGGGAGGTAGCTGTCATTGACCATTCGCTCGTAAGGCACGTCGTTCGACACCAGGCCCTTGTCCAGCGCCCATTCTACTACGTCAGCCAACTGCTCTTCCGTGGGCACACTTGCCTCGGGGAAGGGGGGCATCTGGAAGGTACCCTGGATCGACTCTGGCACGCGGCCCTTTTCAATAAGCAGGTCGCGATAGTCGTCTGGCTTGGCGTTGAGTTCCCCTACGGCCATCTCCCACGCCTCCAGGAACCTGCGTACCGCGTCTGGTTGGTCCTCCACGATGCCGGTGCGAAAGGCGAGGATCGACTGGGACAGTTCGGGCACCGAGGTATCGTCCACCACAAGCACCGCCCCCGCGGCGATGGCACCAGAGGTGAGGGGATCGGGCAGCGTCGCGGCTGGAATCTCGCCGTTCATCAGCAGTTCGAAACGCACCGGGATGGCACTCACCTCCGTAACCGCGATCTGCTCCGGGGTCAGCCCAGCGTTCTCCAGCATGCGGTCGGTCAGATATTCGATCACTGTGTTCTGTGAGATGCCTATCTCCACACCGGCAAGATCCGCCGGGGATTGAACATCACTGCCCGGCTTGGCCACGATGCTGAAAAGCGGTGACTCAGGATAGACCCTCCGCGCTGTGCGGACAACAACGATCTGCGGTTCATCCTGGTTAAAGAACACTGGTGAGAGAAGGTCAGTGAGCATCCCGTCGACTTGGCCGGTCTGCATGAGCGTGTCGCGCTCCTGGGCGCTCTTGACAGGCACCAGCTCGACTTCGACCCCAACCTGTTCAAAATAACCGTTCTGCTCGGCCACGTGAAAGGGCAAGACGTCCATGACAGGTAGCAGAGCCATTTTGAGCCCCTGAACGGTTTCTTCCGGCTCCGGCGTTGGCACTGCTTCAAGGCTGGGGGTAGGGTCCCCACCACCACATCCAGCCACCATCAAAGCGAACAAGAGGAGGACAATGAAAAGGGACCAGAGTCTTTTCTTGTGCATAGGATAGTTTGTCTCCCGTCGAATCTTGATTCTACAGCATACCCCATCTGGCCAGTATTGCAGTAAGCACAGACACAATAGCACATAACTACAAGGATCCCTCGGTGCCAAAGAGATCACGCGCGATGGTCTGAGGTGGTACGCTCGGCCAGAGGTAAACAGAACCGGGGACCGTGAGCCGGGATCAGATATGTCCCGCGCCGGACAGTAGCGTTGGGAACTAGATCATAGAACAGGGTCAACCACAAATGTGACACCTTGATGGGATATTCACAGCTTGACACAGGGCCCAGGAAAGGCTAGAATGGCAATCGTGGATTGTAGCATCAGATATGCCTTGAGGCAGAACCGAGTTGGGCGAGTGTGGAGGTCAGGGTCCGTGGAGGAAACTTTTACAGCTTGTGTCGCTTTGGGGAGGGGCTATGGCTTTGAGGAGGAACACAGCCGCCAGGACGCTCGGCTGGCGGTACGCCTCTTCGACCTGACCACCGATCTCCACGATTTGGATGAGCAGTACCGCGACCTGCTCTATTGTGCCGGTCTGCTGCACGATATCGGCTATGTCAAAGGGTACTGGGGACACCACAAGACAGCCTACCGGTTGATCATGCAGGCCAGGCTTCCAGGTTTGACGGAGCGAGAAAAACGGATTGTCGCCAACGTCGCGCGCTACCATCGAGGAGCAAGGCCCAAACTCTCACACAAGGGCTTTGCTGCCCTGGAACCAGACGACCGGGAGATCGTAACCATGCTGGGAGCGCTCCTCCGGCTGGCAGATGGGTTGGATAGGAGTCACACCGACGCGGTCCATGATCTGGATGCGTGGTTGGAGGACGATCGCCTGGTCGTATTGGTGGATTGCCCTTTCGGCTGCAGTACCGAGGAATGGGCTGGAGAGAAGAAGGGGCGTTTCTTGGGCGATCTGCTCGGCCTGCGCGTAGAGGTGCGCCAGCGCCTTGAGGCTTAGACTGCCAGGGCGAATTGCCATTTTGTTTTACCTGTGGTACACTATGCGCCGTTGAACGCGCCTTTTATGGTGCATTCGCGGAGGTAATGGATGAATCGCCTGCTTGTCATCAACCCCGGTTCAACATCGACCAAAGTTGCCGTCTATGAAGATGAGCGGCCTCTGTTCATCGAAACCTTGCGGCACTCCAGTCGGGAGATCAGCGCATTTCCGCACATCCTTGACCAGTATTCGTTCCGTCTCGAGAGCATCCTGGCCCTGATGCAGGCCAAACAGGTCCCACTCGATTCCCTTTCGGCTATCGTGGCACGTGGGGGTCTTTTGCGGCCAATACCCAGCGGTACCTATGCGGTCAATGAAAGGATGGTGACCGAGCTGCAGTCCCGCGATAAGGAGCGTGAGCACGCCTCGAGTTTGGGCGCCTTACTGGCCTTTAGGGTTGCCACCCAGATAGGTGTGCCCGCCTATATTGTAGATCCCGTGAGTGTGGATGAATTCCATGAATTGGCCCGCGTGTCTGGTCTGCCCGAGATAGAACGCAAGAGCCTGTCGCACGCCCTGAATCTCAAGGCTGTGGCCCGGCGAGCTGCGAGCGAATTGGGCAAGTCCTATCTGGAGCTGAACCTGGTGGTGGTCCACCTGGGGGGCGGTATCTCGGTCACGGCGCATCAACGGGGCCAGATGGTGGATGTCAATCAAGCCCTGGATGGCACCGGCCCATTTGCGCCGGAACGGGCTGGCGGGCTGCCGGTGGGCGATGTGGTTCGCATCTGCTTCGACGTGCCGCCCTATCAGGGCCTGGACGTCACCTATGAGCAGATGTTTCGCAAATTGGCCGGCAGAGGGGGGTTGGTGGCCCACCTGGGCACCAACAGCGCCCTAGAGGTGGAAAGGCGCATCGCGGCTGGTGATGACCACGCCCGGCTGA
>JASFHU010000610.1:0-3873 GCA_050123055.1 Anaerolineae bacterium | reverse complement strand
GAATAGACTTTCGCCGGATTCTGCATCGGCCGATGCAGAATCCGGCGAAGGTTTGCGTGCTAACGGCCGTGGCGCGTATAGTCGGGCAGGAGCATGGGCGCTTCGACGCTAGTCTCGATGCCGGCCTGGGTCAGCTCTTTCTCCCAGGCGTCCACGTGGGCCAGGCTCAGCTTGCCCAGGGTAACCTCCGGGGCGCGCTGTCCGGCCGCGCGGCCGGCCCGCCGGCCATAGACGGTGATCTCGAGCAGGGAGTTGCCCATGAGCCGGTTTCGCCCGTGCACGCCACCGCTGATCTCACCAGCACCGTAGAGGTTGGGCACACTGGTTGCTCCGTCAGGTTTGAGGCACATGCCACCATTCTGGTAATGGAGCGTGGGATAGACCAGGATCGGGTCTTTGACCATGTCGATGCCGAAGCGGGCGAACTGGCGGACCATGGCCGGCAACTCCTTCTCGATGGTGCCAGGGCCGTGGATGAGGTCGATCATGGGCGAGTCGAGCCAGACGCCCACAAAGTCGGACGGAGTGGGGATGCCGCGGTCGCGCTCGACGCACTCGCGGATGATGGCGCTGGCCTCGACGTCGCGGGTCTCGCGAGGGTAGACGAATTGGTTTCCCTCGATATTGCAGACCTGGGCACCCAGCCCGCGTACCTTTTCGGTCACCAGGAGACCGACGATCTGGGCCGGATAGGCAGCCCCGGTGGGGTGGTACTGCATGGTGTCCAGGAAGGAGGCATCGGCCCCGGCGCGATAGGCTAGGATGACGCCATCGCCGGTGGCCCCATAGTGGTTGGTGGTGGCAAAGCCCTGATAGTGGAGCCGCCCACTGCCGCCGGTGGCGATGATCGTGGTCTTGGCACGGACCACATGGTGTTCGCCGGTTTCGAGGTTGAGGAGTACGGCGCCAGCGGCTTGGCCCTTGTCGTCCATGATGAGCTCGATGGCCGGTGAGAATTCGACGACGGTGATCTCTTCCGGATAGGAGCGGACCTCGTCACGCAAGGTGCGCATGATCTCGGCGCCCGAGTAGTCGCGGGCGGAGTGCATGCGTTTGCGGCTGGTGCCGCCACCGTGGATAGTGACCAGGGTCCCGTCGGGCTCCTTGTCAAACATGCAGCCCATGGCTTCCAGCCAGGCGATGGCCTCAGGCGCGTCGCGTACCAGGGCTTCCACCAGGTCGGGGTCGTTGGTAAAGTGGCCGCCGCCCATCATGTCCAGGTAGTGGGTGATGGGACTGTCGTTTGGCTTGTCGGCCGCCTGGATGCCGCCCTGGGCCATCATGGTGTTGGCGTCGCCGTGGCGCAACTTGGTGACCATCAGCACCTTGGCGCCCTGCTCGCGGGCCAGCAAGGCCGCGGCCGAGCCCGCGCCGCCAGCGCCGATGATCAGGACGTCGGTATCAAAGTCGATCTGCTCCAGGTCCAGTTCGACGTCTTTGAGCAAGCTATGGCCCTCCAGCAGGTCGGCCAGCTCGTGGGGCGTGCGCAACCCCTTGGCGGGGCCCACCTTGAGCTCGCGCATCCCCTCCGGTTTATAGTCGGGGTGGAACTTGCTCAGGACCTCCTGCTTATCCGCCGGGGTCATCATCGGCCATGTCTCTTGCAGCCGGGTCGGTCGCGTGGCTTCTACTCGCTCGATCGATTCCCGCATGGCGGGCGTGTATCCATCTGTCATGATATCCCCTTTAGTCCTGCTCGATGTCACGGGTGTTGTACATCTGGCGCAGTTCCGCGTCAGGCATGGTCTTGATCCTGGCAAATTCGTCATCGAATTGGCCGGCATTGATCTCGGCCACGCGGTCGGCCAGGTGCTGGGCCCTGGGCATCAGGTACCGGCCGTAGAGCCTCCGGGCCAGGATGGCAATGTTGGGCTGGGCCTCCTCGGCCGGGCAGCGTGAGACGCACATGCCGCACATGATGCAGTCGAAGGACAGGTCGGCGACGCGGGCGATATCGCCACGCATCGCGGCAGCCATATAATCCTTGACTTGAAGGTCCTGGGGGCAGCTCTTGGTGCAGGTGCCGCAGCCCAGGCATTTGAGCACCTGGGGATAGAGTTTGACCAACGTAGCAAAGGTCGGCGCCAGTTCGTCTAGCCGGTACTCGGCGCGATCGGCGGGGTAGAAGGGGATTTGAGTCAGGTGCATGCCCGACTCGACCTGTGTGCCACAGGCCAGCCCGATGTGCAGCTTCGGATCGCCGTCGATGCGGTAGACGGTGGCGCAGGCGCCACAGAACGCAGCCCGGCAGCCGGCGCCACGGACCAACTTGTAGCCGGCGTACTCCAGGGCGCCCATGATGGTCAGTGAATCGGGTACGATGTAGCGCTTGCCCATGATGTATATGGGAATCAGTTCGACTTCAGCCATTGAAACCTCCAACACAAACGTGTTGCATCTTGCGTGTTGCGTACTCTATGATGGGCATGGCAGCCACGCAACACGCAGCACGCACTAGTATGGCCTCTCGCCCAGGGCCGTCAGCTCGTCCTCGCGGAACTCTTGCACCGGGGCCGCATCGTCCAGGCTGCGCCCGGGATGATAGTCAAAGATCGCTTGCGCCTTCTCTCCCACCGCCCGGAATACGGTGCCCACCGGAATATCCACCGGGCAGGCATCGGTGCACAGGCCACAGCCGACGCAACTGGTGACCATGTGGTTGAGGCGGGTCAGGTGGAACAGCAGGGTGTCGGGCAGCATGCGCACCGTGCCCTTGCGCTCAGCCCACTGGTAGACGAGCTGGGATTCGTGCTCGAAAGTGGGGGTGCGAAAGATGCACTCCCGGCAGTAGCAGATGGGGCAGTTGATCATGCAGTTGTGGCAGCGGATGCAGGTCGAGAACTCTTGCAGGAGCCCATCCATGCTGTTGACTCGCTCGCGGAACCCGGCGAAGGCGGCGTCCCGCGCCTGGGTTCGGGCGCTGATGAGCCCATCGACGGCAGCCTGTCGCCCGGCCGGCGCCTCGCCGGCTTCCAGGTCCAGAGCTTCGGCCAGGTCGGGCCGGGCCCTGAGGTAGAGCTGGCCCGCCTCGACGCCCACCAGGCCGAGGGTCAGGGCCAGGTGGTCCCCGGTGGGCAGGGGCTGCTCGCAGATCTGGCAGGCGGTCCGGAACTGCATGCCGTCGTAGGGCTCGAGCTGGCCCGTCGCGGCAGCGGTCAGCAGTTGATCCAGCACCATCTGCTTGTTGCTTGCCGCCTGCCAGTCGGTCAGGCCATAGGTGCCCAGGCAATCCAGGCCGACGATGAGGGTATTATCCAGCTTGGCCTGCTGGAACTTGACCAGTTCGATCAGGGCGCGGATCTCGCAGGAGCGGAGCACCAGCCCCAGTTTCTGGCGGTGGTCGGTCATCGTCAGTTGCGAGGCCGCGCGGGCGGCGTTGATGGGCAGGACCGGGGTCAAGGGGTCCGCCTGGTCCAGCGCCTGGGGGTCGGAGACCAGCATCGGCGCCACGTTGCCCGTGGGCAGGTACATGGGTACCAGCCAGGCGTCGACGACCTGCTTCTCCATCAGGGTGCGCAGTACCCCCCGGATCGACCCCAGCACATAGTCTTGCGCATCCATCACAGCTTCGATCATTCTCTACCCTCACCAAGTCCCTGTTTCATGAAAGGCGTAATCGCCAATCCCCAATATCCAGTCTCCAATACCCTCTCCAACCCTAAATCGCCCCCACACCCTTGAGCGGGTTCGGGCCCTTGGCCTTGAGCACGTCCACCATCTCGGTCACGGTGTCGGCAAAGTACTGGCCCTCGCTGGCCGAGATCCAGCGCAGCCAGACGCGGTCGGTGTCAAAGCCCATCTGCTCCAGGATCGACTGCAGGATGGCGACGCGGCGGCGGGCCTTATAGTTGCCCGACTGGTAGTGGCAGTCGC
>JASFHU010000609.1:0-3874 GCA_050123055.1 Anaerolineae bacterium | reverse complement strand
GAACGAGATCCAGTTTAGAAGGCATTTCCCGCCCCACACTGTGCTCGAGCAACATGTCACCGGTGCCAGGAGCACGGCCAGTAAGACCGACAAGACCTGTTTCTTGGATTTCATCGCTCTGTTCCCCATATTCGATGATGACAGTTGTTTCGTATCCGCTTGTGATACGTTTCTGCTGACCATTTGCTGTCTCTCCTTTTGTACTCTGGTTCCATCATCCACCCTACTGCCCAAGATCGCTTCCAGCAGTTCCTCGGCCGGGGAGCCTTTTCCTTTCTCACCAGCGCAGGTGCCTGGAGGTTGGATCTCTCAATATGGCTCAGGTCGTGCGACTGCACGTCCAGGGGGACTATCCACCCACGGCTACCTGTTTCGACTGGTGCCGTTTGACGGCGATTGCCAGCCCAACGACAGCCGCGACTGCGCCGGAGCCAATCAGCACTGCCGCGCCAGCTACAGCCGTCAACACAGTTCTTGCCGCGATGCCAAAGAACTCCCACATGAAGTTGGGTCCGACGGCCAGCACGATCTCTGGCTGCGAACTGCCGTCCGCGTAGTGGCAGGAGAAGGTGTAGGTGCCCGGCTCGTCAATGGTGATGCTCCGGAGCATCACCCCCACGCGCTCCCGATCTTTGGTAGAGTAGGTGTTGGTCGGGACATAGTCAGGGACGACGCCGACGTCTGCGCCGGTGGCTCTCGAGATCAAGGTGCATGCCAGGGCAGGCGGTGCCTCGCTGCTGGCATAGACTGCGCCATCCATGACACTGCGGTACTCGTAATAGACCGCGTAGGCGCCGCTCTCGGCGAAGGTGATGTCTTCTGAACCGGGAACCACGACCTGCGTTAGGTCGCCCATGGTCATCTTGGATTCAAAGGTTCCCGGCAGGCCCGGGAACCACTGGTACACCAGCGCCATAGCCATCAGGCAGCCGAGCACCGGGATCACGGCGGCAACTGCGTAGGTCCAGCCACTAGGTCTTGCTTTGTATTCCTTCATTCTCATACCTCCCCTCATTGGTCTAGAATTGCCTTCAACAGTACCTCAGGTGGACATCCCTTGACCAGAAATGCGTCGGCTCCGGCAGCCACTGCGTCAGCTCGATGCAAGGAAAGCGTGCACGCAAGGATAGAGTCGAGTGGCTCCTACCGTCTTTCAATGGATCGTATGATTGCCAGCAGCCTCTCTGGCGGATCCACCTTGCTGGCAAAGCCGTTGGCGCCGGCCGACAGCGCCGCTGCTCGTGCCCCCGCCCGCCCGCTGAGGGCGATCACGATCAGGTTTGGGCAGGTTCTGCGTACCGCGGATAGCAGGTCAGCTCCTGCCGAACCGGGCAGCTCCCAGCCCAGCAATAGCAAATCAGGACAATCTGCCTCAAGCGAGGCCAGGAGGGCCCGGGTGTCCACGACCTCCCCCACCACTGTGAACCCTGGCTGCTGCTCCAGCAGCACCCGCAGTGCATCTTGTACGTTCAGCCAATCATCAGCGATCAGGATCCGCATTCGTCACCTCTCCTGAGCCTAGCATAAACGAGAAACTCCCCAGGCGCATCGGGCACGTGGGGAATCTTGAGCTTGGCCGGTTTATCAGTTTTTCAGTTGGTCATATGAATAAGAAGGTATAGGTTATGTGGTGAGTCTGGAGACTGGTCACATGACCAGGTTGTGGAGTCTAGGATCTAGCCAGCACGCGATTGCTTTGGACTCGCGGGCCTCGTAGTATCCGAGGCCGAAGGCCAGGGGCGTGTCAAGTGTAGGATCTGGGTCTAGGGTCTACTGGGGCACCAGTCCGCGACGGATCGCCAGGGCGATGGCCTCCGCACGATTGGTCACGCCGAGTTTGGACAAGATGCTGCTAACGTGGGCGGCTGCCGTCGAACGGCTGACAACCAGCCGCTCGGCGATCTCCGGGTTGCTCAACCCCTGCACCAGCAGAGCCAGAACCTCACCTTCGCGGGGGGTCAGGTCGTAGGTCGGTGGCAGCTCCTCGGCAGCTGCACGGGTAGTCTGGATCAACGCCTGGGTTGCCTCGGGAGCCAAGGTCGGTCGGCCCTCGTGGGCTGCCCGGATCGCGTCGGCCAGTTCAGCGGCCTGGACGTTCTTCAGCAGATACCCCACCGCGCCTGCCTGGAGCGCCCGAGTCACCCATTCCTGGTCCTTGAAGCTGGTCAGAGCGATGACCTGGGTGTGGGGCCAGCGCTCGCGGATCGACCGGGTGGCAGCCGCGCCATCTGTCTCGGGCATCACCAGGTCCATCAAGACCACATCTGGCTGAAGCTGCTCACACAGTTCGACGGCCTTCGCGCCATCTTCAGCCTCGCCCGCCAACTCCAGATCGTCATAGACCTCCAGAAAGGCACCCAGGCCACTGCGCACCAGCGCATGGTCGTCGACAATCATGATGCGGATAGGGTCTGACTTGCTCATCGATCGCTCCTTGCTGATGAAAGGCGAATAACCCGTTCATCCTTCGTCTACCTTCTCTCGTCCTTCGTTGTCCGTCCAGACAACTGCCACCTGCGTGCCCTTTCCAGGCTTGCTCTCGATCTCGAAGTGGGCGCCGACCGACTCCGCCCGCTCGCGCATGATGCCCAGGCCCAGGCGGCCTGGTGGAATGGTATTGAGGTCAAAGCCCCGGCCGTCGTCGGCGATGGAGAGTGTGACCGTGCCCGCGCCTTCCGCCTCGTCCACAGGGGAAAGGCTGCAATCGAGGCGCACCACTGCCTGCCTGGCCCGGGCATGCTTGGCGACGTTGTTCAGCGACTCCTGGGCGATGCGGTACAGCGCCACGTGCACGTCGGGGGGCAGGCTGCATCTCCCCCCTACCCCGACTTGTACCGACACGCGTCCGCGTCCCGAGGTGGCCTCTGCCAGTTGGCGCAGGAGGTCGCCCAGGTCTGCTTCCTCGAGGTCTGCAGGCCGCAACTCGAGCAACAGCGTACGCATCTCGGCGAGCGCGCTCCGGGTCGCCCGACGCACCTGCTCCAGCCGTCGCCGTCCAGCCGTCGGGTCCCGTTTCCATATCTGCGGCAACACCTCGGCGATCAGGCTGGTTGAGAAGAGGGTCTGGGTCACCGCGTCGTGCAGGTCGCGGGCCAGGCGTTGGCGCTCCTCGGCGATGGCCTTCTCCCTCTCGCCCTGGCGCAGGGCTTCCTCGGCCTGGATGCGCTGGTCCATCTCCCGCTGCAGTTCGGCCGTGCGCACCTCAACCTGTCCTTCGAGCTCGCGACTGCGCACCTCCAAGCTCCGCACCCGTAGCCGGTAGCCGCCGAAGGCGCCCCCAGCAAGTGTCAGGACCACGATTCCCCAGAACCACCAGGTCTGCCAGAAAGGCGGCACGATGGTGACCCTGATAGACGTACCTTCCTCGTTCCACACCCCGTCGTTGTTCGAGCCCTTGAGTTTTAGCGTGTAGGTACCCCCGGGTAGATTGGTATACCTGCCGAACTGCCTATTGCCGATATAGTTCCAGTCCCTATCGAATCCCTCCAGCTTGTAGGCGTGCTGGTTCTTCCCCGGCAGGGTGTAGTTGAGGGCAACGAAACCGAATTCGAACGAGTTGTCTGGCCAACGAAAGGTCACCTCTCGCAGGTCTTCAGGGGCTTGGCCAGCATCCACTTCCTTCCCGCTCTGTTGCAGGGAGGTTAGAACTACGGGCGGAACGTAGGGATTGTCCCTCATCTGGTCTGGGTAGAAGGACACAAACCCGTTGATACCCCCAAAGAACAGCTCGCCCGTGTCACTCCTATAGCCTACATTGAACTCGTTGATCGGCAACCCGTCGCTGGCATCGTAGCTCTTGAAGGTTTCGGTGTGGGGATCAAACCATGAAAGCCCGTTAGCGGTGGCGATCCAGAGAGTTCCGCGATCGTCTTCC
>JASFHU010000608.1:0-3886 GCA_050123055.1 Anaerolineae bacterium | reverse complement strand
TGGTTCCTATCCGCCATCACGGGCGGATTTTTCTTTGGGGGTGCTGGGCTAAGAGAGGTGGCACCGCGGGTGTCTTGTGGAGATCAAGCGCTCGTCCTCAAACGAGGACGGGCGTTTTTCTGTATTGTTGTATTGAGGTGGATGGAGGAACAAGATGGAGCGCAAGAGGATACTGACCGGAGATCGGCCTACCGGTAAGCTGCATCTGGGACACTATGTCGGCAGTTTGCAGAACCGGGTGGCATTGCAGAGCGAATACGATTCCCTGTTCATCGTGGCCGATCTACACATGCTGACCACGCAGCCAGAGCAGGAAAGGGTCGCCCAGGTGGCACAGAACGTCCGGGACATTGTGCTCGACTATCTAGCGGCGGGCGTTGATCCAGAGCAGAGCCTTATCTTTGTCCAGTCGGCGGTGCCAGAGACCTACGAATTGAACCTGCTCTTTGAGATGTTGGTTAGTGTGGCCCGTCTGGAACGACTGCCCAGCCTCAAAGAGATGGCCCGCGACGCCAAGTTGGAGGTGATGCCCTTTGGTCTGCTTGGCTACCCGGTGTTGCAGGCGGCCGACATCCTGCTGCCCAGGGCCCACCTGGTGCCGGTCGGCAAGGACAACGAGGCGCACGTGGAAGTGACCCGCGAGATCGCCCGCCGCTTCAACCGGCTTTACGGACACGTGTTTCCCATCCCTGAGGTGCTGACGGAAGGTCCAACCCTGGTAGGCACCGATGGGCAGACCAAGATGAGCAAGAGTCTGGGCAATGCCGTCTTTCTTTCCGACGACGCCGAGACGGTGAGTCACAAGGTGATGGGCATGTATACTGATCCAAATCGGGTGCGGGCTGATATCCCCGGCCGGGTGGAGGGGAACCCGGTATTCATCTACCATGACGCCTTTAATCCAGATGTAGATGAAGTGAGCGATCTCAAGGAACGCTATCGCCAGGGAAGGGTGGGCGATGTGGAGACCAAGCGCAAGCTGGCCCGGGCTCTCAACGAGTTCCTGGAGCCGATGCGCGAGCGCCGCGCCCAGTACGAGTCCCAGCCAGGACTGGTAGAGGACATCCTCGTCGAGGGTATCCGCCAGGTCCGGGGCATCGCCCAGGAGACAATGGAGATGGTGTACGAGGCGATGGGGCTCTACGGGCCGCAGTTGTTGAGGGCCTATCCGTTGCCCCTCGTCACCACGGGGGTGCCGGCCTTGCCGTTCTGCTAACTCAAGAGACTCGGGGAGTAAAGCATGTATATTACAAAGGTCAAGATCAACAGGGAAAGCTTTCCCACCCAACAGTTCTATCCATTCAACATTCCCGCTATCCGGGAGACCCCGGAGCTGGCGATCAGCAAGCCCATCGTCTTTTTCGTCGGCGAGAATGGCTCGGGCAAGTCTACCCTGCTGGATGCCATCACCAGAAAGTGCGGTGTGCATGTGTGGGACAAGCCGCGACGACACGTGGCCCATCACAATCCCTACGAGACCCGGCTGGTGAACCATGTTGACGTCACCTGGGCCAACGGACGCGTATCCGGCTCCCTATTCCGGGCCGAGACATTCCACGATCTGGCCGATTTCCTGGATGATGTTGCTCTCTGCGATCCCGGCCGGCTCGAGTATCATGGCGGCCGCATCTTGAACACCCTGTCGCACGGCGAGGGGATCCTGTCCTATTTTGGCGGCCGTTTCCGTGTGAAGGGGCTCTACTTTCTCGACGAACCCGAGGCGGCGCTCTCTCCGGCCAGCCAGCTCAAGTTCCTGGAGCTGCTGCAACAACTGGGCTCTGAAGGACGGGCGCAGTTTGTCATCGCCACCCACTCTCCCATCCTGTTGGCCTGTCCCGGCGCTCAGATCTTTAGCTTTGGTGACGACTGCATCGAAGAGGTGAACTACCACGATACCTCTCACTTTCAGATCTACCACAAGTTCTTCATGGACCAGGCCGTTACAAAGGAAATCGCTGAATAGGAGGGTAGCCAACAGTACAAACCTCGGTCGTGTCGTTCGTTACACTGGTGCGAGATGGGTTCCAGCCGCCGTCCTCGGTGGCGGATCTGGCTCGTGGACGGAGCCTGGAGCATTTCCGCATCAAGTGCTAGTCATGTCTGGTGCTTTCAACCATAAACCCAAGAGGAGGAAAACGATGAAAATCAATGGAAGCAACCGAATCATCCTTTCAGAAGAGCGTCTGCCAAAGACGTGGTACAACATCGCCGCCGATTCACCTGTGCCGTTTCCGGCGGTGCTGCATCCCGGGACAAAGCAGCCCATCGGCCCTGACGATCTAGCACCCCTGTTCCCGATGGGGCTCATCGGCCAGGAGGTGACCCTTGAGCCCTTTGTCGAGATCCCGGAACCGGTGCGCGACGTGTACCGGCTCTGGCGGCCGACGCCCATGTTCCGTGCTCGCCGCCTCGAAAAGGCGCTGGACACGCCGGCCCACATCTATTACAAGTACGAGGGAGTCAGCCCGGCCGGCAGCCACAAGCCCAACACCGCCGTTGCCCAGGCCTACTATAACAAGGCCGAGGGGGTCAACCGGATCGCCACCGAGACAGGCGCGGGGCAGTGGGGCTCGGCTCTGTCCTTCGGCTGCAGCCTCTTTGACATCGAGTGCAAGGTCTATATGGTCAAGGTCAGCTACCAGCAGAAACCTTACCGCCGCTCGATGATGAACACCTGGGGTGCGAGTGTGACTCCCAGCCCCAGTACTGAGACCGAGTCGGGGAGGTACATTCTGGACCAGGATCCCGACTCGCCCGGCAGCCTGGGCATCGCCATCAGCGAGGCCGTGGAGGTCGCCGCCAAGAACGAGGACACCAAGTACTCTCTCGGCAGTGTGCTCAACCACGTCCTGCTCCACCAGACGATCATCGGCGAGGAAGCGCTGGAACAGATGGAGATAGCTGAGGAGTATCCCGACGTGGTCATCGGGTGCGTGGGCGGCGGCTCCAACTTTGCCGGACTGGCCTATCCATTCCTGCGAGAAAAGTTTGTCAAAGGCCAGGATGCACGCTTTGTGGCTGTCGAGCCGACGGCTTGTCCCACGCTGACCCGCGGGCTCTACGCCTATGATTTTGGCGACACAGCCATGCTGACTCCCCTGGTCAAGATGCACACCCTGGGTCACACCTTCATCCCGGCCGGGATCCATGCTGGTGGCCTGCGCTATCACGGCATGGCGCCGAGCATCTGCGCTCTCTTTGACGCGGGGCATATCGAAGCCGTGGCCTACACACAGGTACCGGTCTTTGAGGCAGCCAAGCAGTTTGCCGAGACTGAGGGGCACATTGTTGCGCCAGAATCAGCCCACGCTGTGCGGGCGGCTGTTGACGAGGCGCTGGCGGCCAAAGAAGCCGGGGAAAAGCGCGTGATCCTGTTCAACCTCAGCGGTCACGGCTACTTTGACATGGCTGCCTATGATGCTTTCTTTGCCGGGAAGCTGGAGGACTATGAGCATCCCCAGGAGCGGATCGACGAGGCGCTGAAACACCTGCCCGACGTCGGCTAGAGAAGTGGGAGGGAGCTATCTGAAAGATACTCCGGACAAGTCCGGGACTCCGGAGCCTTGAGCTTTCTGAGGGCCTGCCTCTTTTGAGGTATCTCTGGGGTATGGGATCTACCGATCGAGGGGGGGAGATGGGGTGGCGGCTGGGGTGTCGCCTCATCGCCCTCCCCTATGCCTCATTCCTCTGAGCCCGGCGGCTGGCGGGCTCGCCGGGCTCGGGCACCGTAAAGCTGAATGTGCTGCCTTTGTTCACCTCGCTCTCGACCGCGAGCTCCCCGCCGTGGAGCTCGATGAGCTGGCGCGCGATCGACACGCCCAGGCCGGTGCCCGGTTGGGAGCGAACCAGGTCGTGATCGGCACGGAAGAACTTTTCCTCCAGCCTG
>JASFHU010000607.1:0-3888 GCA_050123055.1 Anaerolineae bacterium | reverse complement strand
GTAGCCTATGCTGCGCAAGAGGCCCTCGGCACAACCACCATCGTCCGAGACGGTCACAAGATCGATCTGAGCCCACCCTGGCGCCGCTGGAAACTGCGCGATGCCATTCGTGAGATCACGGGCATCGATTACGAAGACCACGCCGACCCGGAAAGCCTCTACCAGGCTATCATCAAGATGGGCGGGACTCCGGAGCGCAAGAGCAGTTGGGGCAAGCTGATCGACCCAACGCTGATCAACTATGTTGAACCGCACCTGATCCAGCCTACATTCCTGTATGACTATCCCTTGGAGGTCTCGCCCCTGGCCAAGAAAAAGCCGGACGCCTCACACATCGTGGAGCGCTTTGAGTTCTTTATCGGTGGCTTTGAACTGGGCAACGCCTTCAGTGAGATCAACGATCCCCTGGACCAGCGGGAGCGATTCCTGGCGTCTAGCAAGGCGCTGGATGCCGGGGACGAGGAGGCGCACCCCCTTGACGAGGATTATGTCACGGCGTTGAGCTATGGGATGCCACCCACCGGTGGTTTTGGCATGGGCATCGACCGGCTGACAATGCTCTTGACAGGCAAAGAGTCATTGCGCGAGGTGATCCTCTACCCCCACTTGCGATCCAAAGAATAGATCTGCCTGGCTACTCAAAACGGGACAGGCGATGGCCTGTCCCGTTCTGTACCTTCCTTCCCTCCTACGACGCTGGTTCGGCGTCGGGAATCTCGAAACGATATCCCACCCCTCGCACGGTGCGCAAGAAGCGAGGCTTGTTGGGATCGTCCTCGATCTTGGTCCGGAGCCAGCGAACGTGAACGCTCAGGGTGCGGGTATCTCCTACGTACTCTGTCTCCCACACCTGATTCATGAGCTCCCGCCTGGTGATCACCCTACCCGAGTTCTGGATGAAGTAGATCAGGAGGGCGGCCTCTTTTGGACGTAGCTGAGTCGTAGCGCCTTCCTTGCGCAGAGTGCGGGTGTCGGGATCCAACACCAAGGGGCCGGCCTGTATCTCGCGGCTGGTGAGTTGTTCCGCCAGTTTCCTGACCCGGTACAGTAGCTTGCGCGAGGTAAAGGGAGGTACCATGAACGCCTCAGCCATAGCGCCAGCGTTTGCATGCCCTTTTTCCAGGAGCAGGATGGTGGGCACTCCATCCAGCTTGGCGCGGACGGCATCGCTGACCTTGTACCCATTGGCGCCAAAGGAGGCAACGTCCAGCAGGAGCAGATCTGGGCGCAGTGAGCGGATACGGCCCATAGCCTGACGCTGCGTCTGCGCCACAGACACAGTGTAACCCTTACGCTCCAGGCTGGGAACCAATAGGTCAGCCGTGGTCATATCCTTTTCGACGAACAGAATCCTAAGGCCCATGAAGCCACCGCCCTACGGAGGCAAGCACCCTTACCTCAGGGCGTGTTCCTGCCTGTGGTACACTGATGGTTCAAACAGGTCCACTCGAGGGTGGTGCGAGTCTCGATCTAGCCAACGGTTCTCTAGGGGTGAGATATACCTGGTCTGTGTCCATTAACCATCGAGCACAAGGTGCAAGCGATTCAAGAACCGCCTGATTAGCGGACCAAGCACCTGGTCACAGCCATGGATGCAACGCGACTGTGCGGGATCCAGATCTGGTGAGTCGACTCTATAGAATGGCTGGCATACAGGCCCATTATACCCAATCTCGCCGTTTTGCGCAAGCCACCTGGGGATGAATTTTGGGATGAATTTGCGGTGCCCGGGGAACCTGGTTGGAGCAGGTTGTTGACCTTTCCAGATGGTCATAGTATAATCAGCTAGTTTCGCCCCGGTAATGCCGGGGATCATGCAGGCAAGTAGGTGTCCATGGGCGAACCGAAGATTATGGTGGTGATTCCCACCTTCAATGAGGCCGACAATCTGCCGACCATGGTCGGAGAGTTGTTGACCCTGGAGCTTCCACAGGTAGAGATCCTGATCGTGGATGACAACTCGCCAGACGGCACCGGCGAGATTGCCGACGACCTGGTCAAGCGGCACCCCGACCGCATGCACGTCATGCACCGGGCTGGAAAACTGGGGCTGGGCACGGCCTATGTCACCGGTTTCACCTATGCCCTCGATCAGGGCGCTGACCTGGTCGTCCAGATGGATGCGGATTTCTCCCACTCGCCCGGCGATATCCTCCGGCTCGTGGAAGCGATCAAGGACTACGATGTTGTGGTCGGGTCGCGGTATGTGTCTGGCGGGAGCCTGGACGAACGGTGGAGCTGGTGGCGCTACGCACTAAGCTGGTGGGCCAACAGTGTCTATACACGTCTGATCCTGGGCGTGAAAGTCAAGGATGCCACAGCCGGCTTCAAGTGCTGGCGCCGGGCCACGCTGGAGGGCATTGGCCTGGAACGGGTGCGTTCCAACGGCTATGTCTTCCAGGTGGAAATGGCCTACCTCACCGAGAAGCTGGGTTACCGCTTTCTCGAGCTTCCCATCCACTTTGAGGATCGGCGTATCGGACAGTCCAAGATGACCGTGCCCGTCAAGATCGAAGCTGCTGCGCGCACCTTCCAGATCCGCTGGCGGCACCGCAACGCCCAGCGGGTGTAGGAACTAGGGGCCGCCCTGCCTCGTTCTGCGACGGCAGTACAGCCACCGCGCGACCGCGAGGCGGCCCGATCTGATGCTGAGGCTTGCGTGTTGCGATCCAAACAGTGGCCGTTAGACCTGGGTGCCCTGCTTGTTCTGCTCATCCTGCCCCTGATCCTGTTCTGGTCAGTGGTGGCAGGCTCCAGAACCCTGATTCCGGCTGATAATCTCTATCAATGGGAGCCCTACCGGTCCTTTGCCGGTCAGCAGGGGGTATCCCTCCCACCCCACAACGAACTTCTCAGTGACCTGGTGTTGGAGAACCAGGTATGGAAGCAGTTCGTCGTCCAGTCCATCCAGGCCCGCGAGGTACCGCTGTGGAATCCCCATTTGTTTGCCGGCGTACCATTCCTGGCGGCCGGCCAGCACTCGGCGCTTTATCCCCTCAGTGTGCTATTTTACGTTTTGCCATTGACCAAGGCCTATGGCCTGTTCACCGTGCTGCAGATCTGGCTGGCCGGGGCGTTCATGTACCTCTTTGGGCGGGTTCTGCGTCTGGGGCGCTTCCCCGCTCTCGTCTCTGGGATCACCTACCAACTCGGCGCCTTTTTCCTGGTCAGCGTTGTCTTTACCATGATCATCGCTGCCGCCGCATGGCTGCCCTTGCTGCTGGCGATCATCGAATTGATGGTTCGCAAGCAAGAGGAGAAGGGCAGCGGGCCCTTTGTGCCCATCGTCTATGTGATCATGGGGGCACTTGCCCTGGGCGTACATATCCTGGCTGGCCATCCCGAGATCTTGGTCTACACGCTGATGGTCATGGCCTACTATGCCCTGGTCCGCCTGGTCCTGCTCTGGCGCCGGGTGGGCTCCTGGAAACCAATGCTGCGGCTGGGATTGTGGCTGGCGTTCATGGTAGGCCTGGGTCTGGGTCTCGGCTCGGTGCAACTGATCCCGCTGTACGAGTTGGTCACCAGAAACTTTCGCCAGGGCTCGGTCACCTACGCCGACGTGATCGGCTGGTCGTACCCCACACGGCAAGTCTTGACCTTCTTGATCCCCGACTTTTTTGGAAATCCGGCTCACCATGGCTACTGGGACCTGGTCAGCAAGCAGTGGACGCCTGTGGGCCGCATCTTTTGGGGGATCAAGAACTATGTGGAGGCCGGCAGTTACGTAGGCATCTTGCCGCTGGTGCTGGCACTGGTAGCCATTGTGCCCGCAGCTCGCAGGCCAGACCGCGAGCGGGGCACCCAGGACCGGCGCCAGGTCTGGATCTTTGCCGTGCTGGCGTTGGTGTCGCTTCTGTTCGCCTTTGGCACGCCCCTGTACGCGGT
>JASFHU010000606.1:0-3903 GCA_050123055.1 Anaerolineae bacterium | reverse complement strand
GTGCGGGACTTGCTCTCGCTTCAGAGGGCGGGTTTCTGGGCTTTTTGACCGGGACCGCGGCACTGGTCGCCTTTGGCGCCCTGACCATCTTTCAGTTCCTCTACTATGGGTACTTTTGGAGCAAGAGCGGCCAGAGCGTCGGCATGAAACTGCTCAATGTCCAGGTTGTACGGCGAACGGAGGGCCAGTCGCTGGGCTTTTGGCGATCGGCCTTCCGCGGCACCCTGGGGTACTATGTCAGCGCCCTGGTGTTCGGCCTGGGCTTTCTGTGGGCCCTCTTTGACGCCAGAAACGAGACCTGGCACGACAAGATCTTTGACACCTGGGTTGTGCAGTCTTGAGGACGTGGAGGATCGTTCAGCATCCTGTCGATCCTCCAAATCCTGTGAATCCTATCAAAACACAATCTTACCAAGAGGAGACATACCATGTGCTGTTTCATCACTTCTATATTGCTGGCCGGGCCGCGGTTGGGGATCCTGGTATGGTACATTTTTGCCCCGCTGTACGTCAATACCGCGTTCGGGAACTTTATCTGGGGCTTTCTGGGCTGGCTGTTCCTGCCCTGGGCGACGCTGTCCTATATCGCGGTCTATCCGGGGGGCATCATGGGTTTTGATTGGATCCTGCTCGGCCTGGGTGTTTTCTTGGACATCGCGACCTACATGGGCGGCTACCGCGAGCGGCAGCGTGTGCCCTATGGGGAGCAGATCCCCTAGGCGGAGATTGTATGGGACGCTCGCCCCGGGCGGTCATCAGCGACCCTTTTTTCAGCCGGAGCAAAAGGTCAAGCATAGGGATGGGCACGGATCGAACCCAGGCCACAAGGGCTGTTCGAAACGGGCCGACCTCAAGGGGGGAAACTGGCCGGGCACTCTGGCCAGCACTCCACACGTAACATGGAGCACGTATCATGTCAGAAACGATCAAGAAACCGATGCCGGCCTGGGTGCAGCGCATCGACAGGGTCGTGCAATCCCAGCTTTTTCTCGGGGCGCTGGTGGCCCTGCTGACGGTGGCCAACGCCTTTGTCACCTACCGCAGCGCCAAGGCCTCGCTGGACAGCTCGACCCTGGACTTTTACGCGGCCAGAGAGATGCATCGTGCGTCCATCGTTCATCTAAGCGGTAACGCCCGGTACGCGATCGATATGGCGGCCTACAATAACTATCGCCTGCTCAGGGAGCGGGACCCTGAGCTGGCCGCGGAATCGCTGAGCCGCGGTTCGGAGGAGCTGATGGCCGGGCTGGAGCGTACAGGGGGGCCCTTTGACGAGCAGTACATTGATGCCCGCTATGGAGAGGGACGCACCGCGCTGCAAGAAGCCCAGGTTCTGTACGAGGAGGCGGATCGGGCCA
The DNA here is from genome assembly GCA_050123055.1 of Anaerolineae bacterium. Taxonomy (GTDB): domain Bacteria; phylum Chloroflexota; class Anaerolineae; order JAAYZQ01; family JAAYZQ01; genus JASFHU01. Next base: position 2,545 of record JASFHU010000606.1, on the reverse strand, counting down.
GCATGCGGTCGGAGCGGTTTTCGCTGAGCTCGACCATCCTGGCCATCGGCCTGGGGGCCACGGCCTGGGCGGGCCTGCTCAGCGAGCAGCACGCGCTGCGGTTCGTTTTTGCCCTGACAGCGATCGTGAGTTTGGTCGCCGGGCTGCTCGTCGGCTTTACCTTTGTGGCGCGCTAGCCCCGGAGCAGCCTGCCAGCTTTGTAGTGGCCCGCGGTGGACCAGATTGAGGAGGATGATGTGACCGAGCAAAACCAGAGCGATAAGAGTGGTAGCGGTGGGCCGTCGAGTGGCCAGGAGGCGATGTTTGTCGCCGGCTTGCTCATCGCCGGCGGGGCGCTATCCGCGCTGGTTCTGGCCCAGACCAAAGTTCGCGACGTGGCCTGGTGGGCCCTCCCGGTGGGCCTGTTTGGCGCCGGAATCGCCCTCGCCGTCAAGCCCGTGCAGGAGCGCCGGGCAAAAATCGAAATGACGCAACAAGAGATCGTCGCCCTGCTGGACCAGCTCGATCCGGTGGCCAAGGCCCAGGTGGCGGAATATGTGGTGCAGGAGGAATTGGCCAAGAGCTTGCCTTCATAGGCGATACGGATTTGCGAAAAGAGGGGAGCAGACATGAGCAAAAAACAAGACAAAAAAGGCACTGGCAAGCCAGGCATCGGATTTTGGATCTCTGTGTTCCGCGCGCTGCTGCTGATCACGCTCGGCCTGTCGCTGCTTTTCGTCCCCGACAAAACGCACAACATGCTGTTCAACGCCATGGGGCTCTTTTGGCTCACCTCCGGCCTGGCCTTGATCCGCCAGGAAGCGCGCCCCAAAGGAAACCGGCTGCTCTTGGCGGTGGCGATCCTCGGCGTGTTGGCCGGCTTGCTGGTTCTCACCCGCGACCTGTCGCGCATGTGGCTGGCCGAGGCCTGGATCAAGGGTCTGCTGGGCGGAGTCATTCTCCTGACCGGCATCCTCCACGTGACGAGCTATTCGAGATCCGAGCGCGAGTCCTTTATCAGCAATACGCTCGTCGAGCAGTTGCTCGGTATTGCCGAGGTCGTATTGGGCGTGCTGTTGATCTCATCCCCGACAGGTAGAGAACCGGCCGTCTACCGTATCGCCACGGCCTGGGCGCTGATCGGCGGCGCGTTTGTGCTGTTCACGACAGTGCGGCAGTGGCTCCAGCAACGGCGGCAGGGGCAGGCGGAGGACGTGGAGGAACAGCCGGGAAACGCAGAGGTACAGCCGGCGGAACAGGCCTAGTCGTAACTAGTTATTCAGTACCTTTCGAACGGCAGCGTCTGGCTTTGCAGTAACATCCGTGTCAATCCGCGTTCATCCGCGACCAAACTAGAGAGGCGCTCATGTCCGGACTCAAGGTTCCCCGCAAGACCCTGCTCAACGACATGGTCACCGGCCTGGTGATGGCGGTGATCAATGTGCCCCAGGGGTTGGCCAATGGCGTGTTGGCCGGCATCAACCCCGTCTTTGGCCTGTACTCGATGATCGTGGGCACGACGGTGGCCGCCTTTGTCACCAGCTCGGTGTTTATGAACGTCGACTCGACCAGCGCCACGGCCCTGACCGCGGGCGAGGCCCTGGTCGGCGTGACCTCGGGCGAGCACCTGGGCACCCTGGTCGTGCTGGGGCTGTTGGTCGGGGCGTTTATGCTCGCCTTTGGCCTGCTCAAACTGGGGTTCCTGGTCCGTTTTGTCTCCAACGCGGTGATGACCGGCTTTCTCAGCGGCCTGGGCGTGCTGACCGTCCTGGGGCAGGTCGGGGACCTGACCAATTACTACAGCGAGGCCGGCAACAAGGTTTCCCGGGCGATCGACACCGTGCTCCACTTCCGCCAGATCGACCCGGCCACGCTGTTCATCGGCGTGGTGACTTTGTTGACCATTCTCCTGGCCGAGCGCACGCCGTTGGCCCGCTATGCCTACATCCTTGCCCTGGTCCTGGCCACGGTCCTGGTGCCCGTGCTGGGCCTCGAGTCGGTGACCCTGGTGGGCGACACCACCGAGATCCCGCGCACGGTGCCCCTTCCGCACCTGCCCGAGCTGTCGCGGGTGCCGGGCCTGATCCTGCCGGCGCTGGCCATCGCTCTCATCGCCCTGGTGCAAGCCGCCGGGGTCAGCCAGAGCGTGCCCAACCCCGACGGCGAGTACCCCGATCCCTCGGGCGACTTTCGCGGGCAGGGCATCGCCAACGTGGCCGTCGGCCTGTGCGGCGGCTTGCCGGTGGGCGGCTCGGTGTCGGGCACGGCCCTGGTCAGAAGCTGTGGCGCCCGCTCGCGCTGGGCCAACGTCTTTACCGGGCTGTTCGGCCTGGTCGTGGTGCTGCTCTTTGCGCCGCTGGTCGAGCTCGTGCCGCTGGCGTCCCTGGCCGGGCTGCTGGTGACGGTGGGCGCGGGCATGGTCAACGTGCCCCGCATGCGCACGGTGTGGAACACTGGACCGATGCCTCTGGTCATCATGGTTGTCACCTTCATCGCTACCCTGTTCACTTCCATCCAGGTAGCGGTCGCCTTGGGCGTCGTGCTGCACCTCCTTCTCTTCGTCTGT
>JASFHU010000605.1:0-3904 GCA_050123055.1 Anaerolineae bacterium | reverse complement strand
GGAGGCCGGGTTGATGGGCGCAGCCATGAGGCGGCGGAACGATCCCTGCTCCTTCTCCTTCAGCAGGGATTCACCGATAGAAACGATGAGAAAGAAGGCAAACATCACGGTCCAGGCCGGGATGTAAAAGCTGATGTTGCCAGCGCCACCCTCCGCCTCTTGGCCGGCCATATCCTGGCTCTTGACGACGATGAGGGGATTCTGGCGCATCTCTTGTACCTGGGTCCAGATGACACCCAGCGTCTGGGCCTCCATGGCCTCCTGCATCTCGGCGGATGCCCCATCCAAGGCGCCGGTGGCGCTCAGGACGGCCCGAATCCCGTAGCGGAGCTCGCCCAGGATGTCGATTTCGGCGGCGGCCTGATTCACGATGCCGGTGATGACGCTGGCGGCTTCGTCCTGGGTCGGGTCGCTGAGTACCCGGATGGTGGTCGATTCGTTGGCCTCGATGTTGGCGGTAAAGTCAGCGGGGATGACGATAGCGGCCATCCTTTCGCCGCCGGCCACCAGGCGGTCGGCATCGCGGGCTGAGTCCAGCCTGGTGATGTCCAGGACCGGGACCTCGTCGAGGGCCGCGGCCACCTGCGTGCCAAAGGGACCGGTGTCCTCGTTCACGACATAGACCTCCAGCACGATGGCCGGTTCCTTGCCGGTCTCCTCATTTCCGCTCCTGGCAGCCAGCGCCGAAGGCCCGCCCAGGATGCTGGCTACCAGCAGGGGCATTAGAAAGTAGACGACCAGGGTTGCCTTGTCGCTGAACAGGACCTGCAGTTCCTTCCAGGCGATTGCGAGTGGGTGTCTAACCATTTGTACCTCTCCTTGCTATCCCGCGAACTGGGATCTGGGCTTTGAGGCTGTGTGGCAGATCCCTTGTTCAGGGTGGTGGTCATTCGAAGCGGAAACGCCACAGGCCGACGGCGAAAAAGAGCACGGTGAAGCCGGCCAGGACGGCGAGGTCGATCCCGATGTCGGCCAGGCTCTGCCCGCGGACCATGATGCCGGTATAGGCCTGGATGGCCCAGTAATGGGGTACGACCTTGCCGATACTGCCCAGAAACTCGCCCATGATCCAGGTGGGGATAAAGGCCCCACCGAGGGCGGCCATGACCCAGAGGGCGACCTGGGCGATGGCGCTGATCTGCGCCTCGGTGCGTGCCAGGGCGGCGATGAGCAGGCCCAGGCTGGTGGAGCAGAGGGCGACCAGCAGCGACACCAGGCTCAAGGCCAGCAGGTTATCGCCCAGGGAGATACGATCCAGGCCCAGGAGGGGCAACAGGAGTGCGCCAACGCCAAAGATGACGACGATCTGGAGGAGGACGATGATCAGGTTGGGGATCGTTTTTCCGGCGAGCAGTTCACTCTTGGCGATGGGTGCAGACATGAGCCGGCGGAAGGTCCCGATCTTTTTCTCGGTATAGATGGCCAGCGCCGTTGTTCCGGCCGTCAGAAAGACAAAGAGGACGGTGAAGCGCGGGACATAGATCTCTAATGGGTTCAGGCTTCTCTCGCCGCGGAGCAGCGTTGCGGGCAGCGCCTGTTCGACGGAGACCAGGGGCTGGGTCCTGGCCCGCTCGAATTGGCTCTGGGCCTGGGCCACGATGCGTTCGGTGGTAAAGACCTGGACATCCTCGGGAGCGGCCTGCAGCATGCTGCCCATTTGCTGGAAGCCGGCGATGAGCTGGGTCTGCAACGACAGGTCTTTGGCCACGCCGTCGACGATCTGTTGGATGGTGTCGGTGTTGGAGGTATTGGCGGTGGGGCTGTTGGTCATGTGCAGGGTGACCTGGCGGCCGGCAGCGATATCCTCCGTGAAACCGGCGGGGATGACGATCAGCCGCTCGATCTCCTCTGCCTCCAAGGCGGCTTGCGCCTCGTCCTGGGCATAGAGCTTGACCTCCAGCCCGCGGTCCCGGTTGAGGCTGTCGATCAGCTCCCGGGCCATCTCCCCATCGGGATCGAGGTTGATCAGTGGCAGTGGGATCAGTTCGACGTCGCTGGTCAGCGCGGAGTAGCCAAAGGCGAAGGCCAGGATAAAGATCAGGGGCAAGAGAAACAGGGTGAATAACTGGCCTCGGCTTTTGAGGAAGATGAGAATATCCTTCCAGACAACACTCAGTGCTTTCATGGTACCCTCCTATTGCCTCAGCTTTTTCCCGGTCAGGTGCAGGAACACGCTCTCCAGGTTGGGCTCCAGCATTTCGAGGGAGGTCAGGTCGACGTCTAGCTGGTCGGTGATGTCCAGGGCGCCTATCAGCGCCTCCTGGATGCGGTGGGTCTCGATCTTGAGCTGTCCGTCGCTGCGGGTGGCTGCCTTGACGGCGGGCAGGTTGGCTATCTGGCCGGCTGCGGTCTCGACGTTTTCGCCGCGGACGCCGAGGAGGATGATGCCCCCGCCGAGGCTGCGGATGAGGGCGTTGGGGGTATCCAGGGCGATGATCCGGCCCTGGTCGATGATGGCCACCCGGTGGCAGAGGCGCTCGGCCTCCTCCATGTAGTGGGTGGTATAGATGACGCTCATCCCGGCGCGGTTCAGCTCCTCGACACCCTCAAAGATGGCATTGCGGCTCTGGGGATCGACGCCAACGGTCGGCTCGTCGAGGAAGAGCATCTCGGGCTTGTGCAGCAAGCCAGCCGCGATGTTGACCCGGCGCTTCATGCCGCCCGAGTATTCGTTCACGGCGTCGCCGGCGCGGTCGAGCAGTCCGACCATCTCCAATACTTCGTGCACGCGGTCGCGCAGGGCCTGGCCTTTCAGGTCGTAGATGCGGCCGAAGAACATCAGATTCTGGCGGGCAGACAGGGTTGGATAGAGGGCCAGTTCCTGGGGGACCAACCCCAACTTGGCCTTGACGGCGTTGGGGTCGGTGGCCAGATCGAGCCCGCCGACGGTGACGCTGCCGCTGTCGGGGGGAAAAAGGCCGGTCAGCATGGAGATGGCCGTCGTCTTGCCCGCTCCGTTGGGACCCAGCAGGCCAAACACCTCGCCCCGGGCCACCTGGAGCGAGACCCCGTCTACGGCTTTGACATCCCCGTACGCTTTGTGCAGATCCTGGGCCACGAGGATCGGTTCTGACATGGTAACCTCCTTCCATCTTTTGAGATCCAGGGATGGCTGAACGGCCATCCCTGTTGCTCCCAGGATATGGCATGGGCGGTCACATTGTCCAGTGCCAGAAGTCACGCCTGTGGGTCACGAGGGTTGGAAGGGATGGGGGTGGGGATGCAAGGTATCAAGACACTGAAGGGCAAGCCCTCCAGGGCGAAGGTCGGATAGCTTCCCCCCAATCTCAGTATTGATGGACAGAGCCAGAAACGTCCCTACCTACGCCATTATTATGAAGGGAGACGAACAGCAGGTCAGATTGCCCTGACAAATCCCTCCTGCTGCTGGGTGTCTGTTCTACCAGGTGGTAGGCAGAGGCACCCGAGCGCCAATGCACTGTCCCGCAGCCAACTGGATACCACGCGCATTCCCGAAGGTTTCGTAACGCCGCCAGGCTGATCGTCGCAAAGCCTGGTTGTGCGACAGTAACCGGCCAGGCAAGCTGCGGGACACAGTCAGTATTGCTGTGAATCTGGGGGTCTGAGGAGGTGCCAGGACTTGTGCTTTCCCTCGCACAATCCGGAGTCGGCCACGCGGCAGTTCCCTTTGATCGGCAATTGGATAGGCATCGGGAAAGGGTCAGCACAGGCATTTGCCCCCGAGAGGCAGGCATGGTATAATGGCAGCCAGATTGACAGAAAACAAAGCGCCTCGCAGCTTGCCGATAGCCCGAGGCGGCGACCGGGGCGGTGATGGCGCCCACGGCATAGCCATTCTATCACGAGCACCTGCCCGCCGTCATGTCCCGGCCTGGTGGGTTTTTCTTTCCACCAGGGAGGAGAGGAGCGACCGGTGAAAAGA
>JASFHU010000604.1:0-3905 GCA_050123055.1 Anaerolineae bacterium | reverse complement strand
CGGAAGCATACGGTCCACGGGTTGATCGAGGTGGATGTGACCAGAGCCCGGCAGTTCATTCGCGAGCACAAGTCCAGGACCGGGGAGACCCTGTCTTTCACGGCCTTTGTACTCACCTGCCTGGGGAGAGCGATAGAGGCGAACAAACACATGCACGCCTCTCGCAATTGGCGGAACCGACTCGTCCTGTTCGACGAGGTGGACGTGACCACCATGTTCGAGATCGAGGTCGACGGCAAAAAACTCCCATTGGCCCATGTCATCAGGGCAGTCAACCGGAGATCCTTCCGGGACATCCACGACGAGATTCGGGGGGTCCAAGCGGAGCGAAGGCGGGACACGAGCCTGCCCTACGCGCGACTGATGGCCCTCTATCCACTGGTACCGGCCTTTGTGCGGAGGTTAGTCTATGGTCTGCTTCTCAAGAGCCCGCACCTGATGAAGGAACGGATTGGCACGGTCATCCTGACCGCGGTAGGGATGTTTGGGCAGGGCAGCGGGTGGGCGATCACTCACCCCATCTATACCCTTGGCATCGCCCTGGGCGGCATTGGTCAGAAACCTGGGGTGGTCGAGGGGCGGATAGAGATCCGCGAGTACCTGAGCCTGACCGTGAGCTTTGACCACGACATCATCGATGGGGCGCCGGCAGCCCGGTTCACCCAACGGTTGAAAGAACTCCTCGAGAGCGGCTACGGGCTCATCGAGGTGACTTCAATCCCAGAGCCAGTCAGCATTACGACGTGAAACCCGGTCCGACCCAAGTTGGAGCAAGTGAAGAGCGCGATTCAAGACTCGGGGGACGTAGATCCTTGAATACCACAGCGGTCCAGGCCCAGCCAGCGGGAGAGCCTGCCCCGATTGCGGGCAAACAGATAGTAGAAGGGTTCGGCCATGAAGCTTAAGGGAGGGAAGGAGAGAACGGTGCCCAAGGCACCCCAAGGCCCCGGTAGGCGCCGAAGAGTCTCAAAAGCCGCCCGGGCGCCACGGAAACGCCGACCGTCACGCCCCACAAAGTGGAGGGCCTGGCTCGCCAGTTCAAGGGTCAACCCCGGGGATATCTCTTCCAGGTTGCCTGTCTGGAAGGTGATGAATTCAAGGTTCCCGGCTGTATCGCGGCCCGCGACCCAGTCCTTCAGGGCCGAGCAGACACCGCAATCGCCGTCAAAGATCACACGGTCTTGGGACATTGCCAGAACACTCAAATGATAATAATAAGGGCGGGATTGCGACAATGCTTGCGATCCCGCCCGGTGTGTCCATTGACTTCAGCGCAATGAATCCTTCAGAACTCCGGAGCTTAGCCTCCGCGCTGGGCCAACTGCCGGTCGAGCATGATCAAGCCGTGACCCTTGTCGCCGACCATCTTGAGCATCTCTAGGATGTCGCCGGCCGTCTTTTCCTCTTCCACCTGCTCATCGACGAACCACTGCAAGATCCCCAGGCTGGCATAGTCGTTCTCTTCTGCGGCCATGGCGTACAGCTTGTGGATCCGGCCCGTGATGTACTGCTCGTGGGCCAGGGTCTTTTCGAACACGTCGGTAGGACCCCCAAACTCGGTCGCTGGCTTCTCCAGGGCCTCCAGTACCACGCGGCCGCCCCGATCGTGGATATAGCCGTAGAACTTCATGGCATGGCTCATCTCCTCATTGCTCTGGGCAGCCATCCACTTGGCAAAGCCCCCCAGATTGATCGACTCGCAATAGGCGGCCATCGAGAGGTAGATGTAGGCAGACGCTAGCTCTTCCTTGATCTGCTCGTTCAGGGCATCCTGCATTTTCTTGCTCAGTTCCATTTTCCTCTTCCTTTCTCTTTTTCATTGTGATTGCCGCACCTCGCACCCAACGGGCGCCCGGTCCGGCAACACGAATTTAAGTAGTTTTTATTGTCGTAATCAGTATAGCACGGAAGTTGTGACCTGTCAAAATCGCATCTGCTTTCGGCATGCAGGCCACCGTTTGGCGTGCCAATCAAACGGTGGCACGCGCTCTGGCCCGCGCAGGCCGCTTGACAAATGACCCTGGCTGCGCTATAACAATCACTGCACCACATCTAGGGAGAGAAAACAATGTCTGAAGAACTGGAGCAGGTCTTGGCCTACCATCAAGCCACCAAGCATCACTTTCATCGTTTCGCCCGCGGGCCGGGACGCCTGGATTGGGCCACCCAGCCCGACCCCTTCCGGCGCTACCGTGGCGCCCGCCAGATCGACCTGGAGCGCGTCTCACCAAGCGCTCAACCAGCCTACGACCTGGGCTTCGTCGTGGGCCACATCTTTCCAGAGCCACTGAATCGTGAGAGCGTTTCCCAACTGTTCTTCGACAGCCTGGCCCTATCGGCCTGGAAACAGGCTGGGGATGTGACCTGGCCGCTGCGTGTGAATCCCTCTAGCGGGAATCTGCACCCCACGGAAGGCTACCTTGTCTGCGGCCCTATAGAGGGCCTGACGCCAAATCCGATGGTGGCCCACTATGCACCGCGCGACCACGCCCTTGAAGTGCGAGCCGAGTTTCCGCTGGCGACCTGGCAGCACCTCACCTGCGATCTGCCGGCCGGCACGATCCTGGTCGGTCTGTCCTCCATCCACTGGCGCGAGGCATGGAAGTACGGTGAGCGCGCCTTCCGCTACTGCCAGCACGACGTGGGGCATGCCATCGCCGCCATCAGCCTGGCCGCAGCGGGGTTGGGCTGGCAGGTGTCGCTGCTGGAGGAGGCAAGTACCGAGCAACTGGCGCACCTGCTGGGCATCTCTGACCCCCAGGGCGTAGAGGCAGAGCATCCCGATTGCTTGTTGGCGGTCTATCCACAGGGCCAGGCCTGCCCGAACCTCGGCCTGCCCGAACAGCCCCTGGTCGATCTGGCTAGCGTTTCATGGCGGGGCCAGCCCAACCAGCTCAGTCCCGACCATGTTGGTTGGTCGATTATTGACGAGGCTACTGCTGCCACCGAAAAGCCGCCGACGAGGGGGCTATGCGACCGGGCTTATGATCTGATGCCCGGCCGGCCGGATCCGGTCGCGACGCCGGGACGAGCGGGAGGAGCGTCGTACAAGTCATTGTCCCTTCGCCGGATCATCCGCCAGCGACGCAGCGCCGTGGAAATGGACGGCCGGGGCCGAATCAGCCGCGATGCATTCTACCAGATTCTGCTCAAGACCCTGGCCGGTCCAGGCAGGATCCCGTTCAGTACGCTGCCCTGGCGCCCGCTGGCACACCTGGCTCTCTTTGTGCATCGAGTGGAAGACCTGGAGCCTGGCCTCCACCTGCTGGTACGCGGGCCGGAGCAAAGGGAAGCGCTGCAGGGGGCAATGAAGGACGGTTTCGCCTGGGAAAAGCCCGCGTCATGTCCCACCGGCCTGGAACTCTACCGGCTGGCGTCGGGTGATGTGCGGACTGTCGCCCGGCAGCTATCCTGCCAGCAGGCCATCGCCTCCGACGGCTGCTTCAGCTTGGGCATGATCACCCAGTTCGAGGAGCCTCTGGAACGTTTCGGACCCTGGTTCTACCGGCGCCTATTCTGGGAATGTGGCATGATCGGCCAGGTGCTCTACCTGGAGGCCGAAGCCGCCGGCCTGCGCGGGACCGGGATCGGCTGCTTCTTTGACGATGGCGTACATCAACTTCTTGGGCTCGAGACGGCACAATACCAGAGCCTGTATCACTTTACCATCGGCCATCCGATTGAGGACACGCGACTGACCACCTTGCCAGCCTATTCGTAGGCCGGACTCGACAAGCTATTCTGATGCACGATACACCCGTGTTTCGGGATACCAATCCTTCCAGCCAAACCAGAAAGAGTTGGTGCTCTTGACCCGGACCAACTGCTTCCCGGTCAGCGGGCCATCGGTCGCTCGTCCGGCCAGTCCATCCCAGGTGCTGCCCGACTCGGCGTCGGTCAGCGCC
>JASFHU010000603.1:0-3906 GCA_050123055.1 Anaerolineae bacterium | reverse complement strand
GCAGATCCTGGAGTTGTTCCGGCGGGTCGTCGATCACGAAGGCACGACCGTGCTGATGGCGACCCACGACCTGACGGTGGACCTCTTTGCCGACCAGGTGGTCCACCTGCAGGATGGGTGTGTCGTGCAGCCTGGATGATTTGGACAGGTTCTGGTATGAAGCATCATGCCTACGAAACTGAAATCAAGTGATGTACAGCGAAGCTTCGGCAAGGCTGTGGAACGAGCCTTGTTGGAAGATGCTATCATCGTGGAACGATACGGAACACCCCGTGTGGCCATCGTAGAGTACAGTCGGTACCAGCGCTTGGTCGAGGCCGAGCAGGAACTGCTCCGCACCCGGCTGCAGCAAGCCTCTGAAGCGGCCTCTGCTCGTGCAGCTCACCTGACCGAGGACGAGGTCGGCGAGCTGATTGAGCGGGCCCGAGGTGAGCTCCATCGGGAGAGCACAGCCACGTGATCCGTACGAACCCCAGGTGATTTCTTCTGGACAACTGGCGATGAAGGCTGTGGTTCAGACCTGATGCTGGCCTGCACGCATCGCCTGGCACCCGTGACGGCCTCGGTCCGGAGACCACTCAGAGGTGGTCCCTGGGGACCTTCGGCCATCATGTCAGGTGTGACTTCGGCCATCGTGTCGAACCAAAGGCTGACCGTGTTTTTTTGACGCAAATCCCGATTGCGTGTATAATAGGATGGACGTGGCGGGACTCGTGGGCACACATAGCTCTACCAGATTCGACCAGCCATACACCACATTTGTCACATCAGCGACCAGATTCACGGGTCCTTCGCCCACCAAATAGCTGGAATATCCATAACACAGTTGCCAGCTCCATGGCGGAAGGGCGATAGGTACGACCTTGGCAAGATCAGGGCGCGAAACTGTGAAGAGAGTGCGATCTCGTTCCTGAACGGTTGGGCGCCCTGTCACGTTGTTGGAAGTAGACGTCCGTATTCTGGTTGTTGGAAAAAGATGTACCTATTCTGAAAGGAGGTGATGGGTCGGGAATCGCACCGGGACAGGACACCCGAGCCTGGCGTCTCTTGGGGATCAATGTTTTTCATAGAGGTGAAAGGAGGAAAAGATGTTTCACAATCGAAAACTGGCGATCCTGGTGGTGTTGATGATGATCGCCCCAATGGTCTTGGCTGCCTGTGGTCCTACGCCGGAGCCCCAGGTTATCGAAAAGATCGTGACTCAGGTGGTCGAGCAGACGGTCAAGGAGACCGTCATCGTCGAGGGGACGCCGGAGGTCGTGGAAAAGGTTGTGACCGAGGTCGTCGAGGTGGAGGTTGAGAAGGAGGTCACAGCCGTGCCCGAGACGGTCAGTTATGACCAAGCCCCCGATCCAGCCACCCTCACGCTAGTCGATATCGGCGACATCGCCATGCTAGACCCCCACCTGGCCTACGAAGGCTCCAGCTACGCGGCCATCAACAACATCATCGAGGGCCTGGTCTTTTACAACCGGGAGAGCGCCAGCGAGTTTGTACCCTGGCTGGCCGAAGAGGTGCCCACGGTGCAGAATGGCGGCCTCTCGGAGGATGGCATGACCTACACCTTCAAGATCCGCGACGGCATCAAGTTCCACAACGGCAACGACCTCACGGCCGAGGACGCCGCCTATTCCTGGGAGCGCGCCCTGCTGCAGTCAGGGCCCAATAGCGGCCAGTGGATGATGATCGAGTCGATCATGGGCTGGCCCTCGGGCGACATCACCGAGCCCATCGCCGAGGGCGAGTACGCCGGCGACCGGGACGGGCTCATCGCCAACGCCACTCCGGAGGAGTTGGTGGCCGTCTGCGAGGAGGTCAAGTCCCACTTTGCCTACGACAACGAGGCCGGCACCTTCACCGTGACCCTGGCCCAGCCCTGGGGACCCTTCATGGCCATCATCGCCCGGCCCTGGGCTTACGTCATCGACAAGGAATGGACCATCGAGCAGGGTGACTGGGATGGCTCCTGCGATACCTGGCAGAATTTCTACGCGCCCGGCGCCGAGGATACCAAGCTGGCCCGTGTGATCAACGGCACCGGCCCCTACATGCTGGACTACTGGACACCCGATGAAGAATGGGTCCTGGTGGCCAACGAGGAGTACTGGCGCCAAGAGGGCGACGAATTCTGGCCCGGCGGCCCCAGCGGCGTGCCCACGATCAAGCGCATTGTCCACAAGACGGTGCCTGAGTGGGGTACCCGCTTTGCCATGGCTCAGACCGGTGACGCCGATTGGTTCACCGTGCCCGATGCCAACCGGCCCCAGGCCGACGATTGGGTCGGCGAGATGTGCGATGCCACCACCGAAGAGTGCACCCTCACCGACAACCCCGACGGTCCCTTCCGTATGTGGTACAACATGCCTTCCACCGCGCGAACAGACCTATTTGTGAACCACAACGTCAGGACCGATGAAGCCGGCAGCAACCCCTACATCGGCAGCGGCCAACTGGACGGCAATGGCATCCCGCCCGACTTTTTCGGAGACCTCGACGTGCGCAAGGCCTTTGCTTACTGCTTCGACTATGACACCTACATTGCTGATGGCCAGAACGGCGAGGGGATTCGCAACAATGTGCCCATCATCACCAACATGCTGGGCTACAACGAGGACGGACCCTACTACGAGTTCGATCTGGCCAAGTGCGAGGAGCACCTGGCGGCAGCCTGGGACGGTGCCTTGCCCGAGACCGGTTTCCGCTTCCAGGCGGTGACCAACACCGGCAACCTGATGCGCATGACGGCAGCGGCCATCCTGCAGAACAACCTGCGCTCCATCAATCCACTGTACCAGCTCGAGATCGTCACCCTGCCCTGGCCCACCTACCTGGCCTCCTTCCGCGCCGGGCAACTGCCCATCGCTATCAGTTCCTGGGGTGAGGACTATCACGACCCGCACAACTGGATGCAGCCCTACCTGATCGGCACCTACTCCGGCCGGCAGAACTTTTCCGAGGAGTTCAAAGAGATCTTCCGGCCCCTCATCGAGCAGGCCGTGGTCGAGCCCGATACGGCCAAGCGCGAGCAGCTTTACTTTGAGCTCGGGCAGTTGCACTATGATAACGTGCCGCAGATCATCCTATCGCAGGCTGGCGAGCGCCGCTACGAGCAGCGCTGGCTCAGAGGCTACTTCTACAACCCCATCTGGTCTCCCAACTACCACTACTCCTTGACCCTGGCCGGCGGAGAATAGTCTGTAGACTATCCCAGGTCTACTCCTGGCTTTTGCACCCTGTGCTGGGCCATGATGGATAGGGATGCTTGTTCTGAGCAGGTTCGAGATCTAGTCTAAATCCCTTCCGGCGGGGGCTCCAGCGCCCCCGCCGGAAAAACCTGACCCGGAATGGATTGTTATCATGACCAGATACATCGTTCGGCGCTTGCTGCAACTGCCTGTCACCATGCTAGGGGTGACGATCCTGATCTTTGCCTTGTTGCAGTTGCTCTCCCCTGTGGAACGCTCGGCCCTCTATGTGCAGAGCATTCCCCACAACGATGCGGCCATCGACGCCATCATTGCCAAGTACGGTCTTGACGATCCCTTCCACGTCCAATACTGGCACTGGTTGGTGGGTCGCAAAGACTCGGTAACGGGTGAGATGGTGGGGGGCGTACTCCGCGGCGACCTGGGTTACTCGCGTACCGGGCGCCAGATGGTGGTGGATCTGATCAAGCAGCGCCTGCCGGCCACAGTGGAGCTGGCGCTGTGGAGCTGCATCCCCATCATCGGCGGTGGCATCGCCCTGGGGGTCGTCGCCGCCATCTACCACAACAAGTTCGCCGACCAGTCGATCCGCGTCTTTGCCACCCTGGGCTGGTCCTTCCCCACCTTTGTCTTTGGCCTGTTGGTGCTGCTGATCTTTTACGCCAAGCTAGAATGGTTTCCCCCGGGACGCCTGTCGGAT
>JASFHU010000602.1:0-3907 GCA_050123055.1 Anaerolineae bacterium | reverse complement strand
CATCGCCCTGATGCCCGACATCACGCCCTCCCCCTTTCGCTCCAAGGCCAACGGCGTGATCAACCTGATGGGCGGCATCGGTGCGCTGCTGGCCACCTTTGGCGGAGCGCTCCTGTACAGTTTCAACATGGTGGCACCCTTCTGGATCGGCGCCATCATCCTGGTCGTGGCGGCGCTGGTCGTCTTTATGACCATCAAAGAGCCCAAGACCTACGCCAGCGGCAGCGGCGACGAGGAGCGCTGGTGGGACACCCTCAGGGAGGTCGGCGCCATCCCTCACCAGGAGCGCAAGAGCCTGATCCTGATCCTGCTGGCCATCTTTTCCTGGTTCGTCGGCTATAACGCCATCGAGACCTTTTTCACCTCCTACGGCACGTTCCAGTTAGGGGTGGCCGAGAGCACGGCCTCGCTGCTGCTGGGCTTTTTCTCGCTGACCTTTATCATCTTTGCCATCCCCGGCGGGATGCTGGCCGAGCGCTGGGGGCGGCGGCGCACCATCCTCACCGGCCTGGTCGCCCTCACGATCCTGCTGGTCCTGGCCTCGTTCCTGCCCAGTGTCTATGCCATCGCCGCCATCATGTTCCTGGGGGGCGCCGCCTGGGCGCTGATCAACATCAACTCCCTGCCCATGGTCGTCGATATCGCCCCCGACGACCGGCTGCTGGGCACCTACACCGGCCTCTATTACATCTCGGGCACCCTGGCCGCCATCGTCGGCCCCATCCTCAACGGCTGGATCATTGACGCCAGCGGCAAGAACTATAACACCATCTTTTGGGTGGCACCGGCCTTTATGCTGGTGGCCATCGGCTGCATGTTCTTTGTGACGCGGGGAGAGGCCAGAACCTAGGGCGATCGCTGACTGATTCTCCGTCAGAAAAGCATAAGCACGGCTAAAGGTGCACCTCGGACAGGTTGTTGGATGTAGGGCATCGGTCACGACCAAGTCGTAGCGGAGATAGGCTGTGACTTGAGCAGATTATGCGGCTTGATGCACCTGGAAGTTCTAGGGTCCGCAGCTCATTCTGGACTGAGAATTACATGCAGAAGCGGTTGCTCTCGTCCTTCTTCCACCGTGATTACCGCCTGCCAGGGACGATAGCCGGGTGCTGCCACCCGTATCTCAGCGGTTGGCTGGTCAGCGGTCAGGCTGATGATCTGGTCCTGACCTTCCTCCTCAACCCGTTCACCGCCAACAAGAATCTCAGCCTTGAGTGGACGCCCTGTGCGGGCTTCAACCACAACGACCTGGATGTCCAAAGGATCGGGTATTTTCGGGCGCGGCCAGAACCAGCCTGCAGTCGCTACAACTACCAGGCAAAGTAGCAAGATGGACTTGATGCCGAGCGACAGCCCAATTGGCACAATGCCTGGCCTGCTCTGCTGGTCAGAGGGCACTGCTGGTTCTGGAGGCGGCTCTGTGGGCACAGGCAGCCGTCGTTCCTCTATCTCACCCGCAACCGGTACGGCAAAAGCACTGGAGCGCTCTACTGGCACCGGCGTGGTTTCGTTCCAGAATCTCCAATAGACGCCTTCCACACGCCGGTGCGCTTCTTCCAGGTCCCGTACCGACACCGGATGTTCCTTCTGGGAGCCGCGCATAACCAGCCCCTCAATCCATACAATGGGCCGGCTGGCTGCATCTCTCAGTACCTGTTCCCCCTTGGTCGCTATAATGATACGATAGAGCAGGGCGATCCTGCCCGCCTTGGTCCTGGACAGTTCAAGGTACTGCGGGCTTTCCGTGGGATCCCCACCCACTCTGGTCGCCAACAATCCGGCAATCCCGGCATCAACCAAAAAGTCAGGTGCGACGAGAACCTGATAGTCCAGTTGCCTATTCCGGCTTATCAGAAAAGGCCAAGCGCTGACTCCCATCTCAAACCCTCGCTTCCATGTCTAGCGATGATCCTTTATAGAACCGATGCATAGAACCGTTCTTCCAGTTCCACCATCAAAAAGTCACAACTGCTCAAAACGCTGTCAATGGCCGTGTCTCTACTGCACACCCGGCCATAACTGCGCTCCTGTGTAGCTTGCAGGCTGCTGGCCGCACAATCCAGGCCTATCTCCAGAGCGGCAAACGACAGGCCGATGATCGGTAGGGACGTTCTGCCTACCCAGCTTGAGACACGCCGGGCAAGGCGCAGCAGGTCCAGGAACAGTTGTCGCAATAGGGCCGATGGGACCTTTTTGTGCAACAGATCCCGTTGAACCTTGAACTTGTCGATTACCGCACAGGCCAAGGGCATTTCGACCTGAAACGGATCGGGGACACCATCTGGGACCTTGACCATCTGTCCATCAGCATCGAGTCTGGCGAATCCGCTGCCAAGTGCGCTTACTGGGATCAGCCGGGTAAGGATTCCAGAACGCTTTCTCTGGTTGACAATGCCCCGAAATTGGTCAAAGTGAAAAAGAGAGTCCCTGACCTCCTCAAAGGAGTACCGGTCCTCAAGAATATCCCACTTTGTCAGTACGAAATGCACAGGCATCGCCCTGGCGCTCTGGACAATCGGCAGGAGAATGCTCAAATCAAAGTCCAACTCGAGATAGCCCTGCTCACGGCCATCCAGCATGTCCAGCACCTTTTTTCCATCCAAAAGCACCAGCAGCGCATCACCCTGCTGTGCCTCTCTCTCGATTTCAAACGCTTCAGGGTCTCCGGAATCTGGAGGGTTGGTGAACAGGGTTCCCGAGTAGTCGTAGTATATGACATTGAAGACCCGATATAGGTCACCGTCTTCGGTCCTTATCGAGCAGGCAAAGTCCCATTGCGGATCAACCGCAGGAGAGGTGCCGGGCGGCCAGTCGTAATTGGGGTTGACAATCTTGGCATAGAGATGAAGGAGCTTCCGGCGTTGATTGGGTTCGGCTTCGAGGAAGAAACGAACCCTATTCGTTTGAACCGAGAGTTTCTTGTGCATGCTAGCGAGAAAGAAGGTCTTGCCAGACCCACTCATCCCGATCACAATCACCTTATATCCATTCATGCCAGCCTCTTCCCGGAGCCATGATAGGCTCCCTCCTTTGATAACCTAAACGAGACCACCGGCTGTTTTTCCTGCATTCTCGGGAGGATCATGGGGTTGCCGCATGTTACTGGACTGCGTGACCGTATCCTCTTTGCGGATTCCCGGTGATCCTGGTGCAGAGGATTGGTTGCCCTTGTTGTCCGCCAGCTTCTGGTGCCTTCTACCATGCGCCGGTCTTTGACATTCGTCCCATCTTGTGTTACAATTTTCACAGTTCTTTGAACAACCGATTTGCGACATCTCCGAGCCCCGTTGCCTAAGGGCCAGCTCAACGGCAGCACCGGCGCAGGTGCGAGCAAGTCTACGGGATGGGGCCGGTAGGGTGTGGCTGGAAACGGCCATGCCTCCCATGATTGGAAAGGAGATGCGCCAAAGGTCGTGACGGGCGTTTTTCTTGCCCGGGAGCAATCTGGCATCTGAGCGGCGTCTCTTTTCCGAGACGCCGTTTTTCTATGGCGACAACTATGCTTGACCCTGGGCGGCCCGTGCCCGGCTTTCGCGGCTGCACCAGGGTCAGGTAGGAGGACACCATCGACGAGATCCTGCGCGGGCTGCTGGAGGCCATCCGCCTGCTCGTTACCCGCGATCCCGAGCTGTTCGAGATCATCTTTCTCTCGCTCCAGGTTTCGGGCACGGCGCTGCTGTTCAGCACCATCATCGGCATTCCACTGGGCGCGGTCATGGGCCTGAGCCGCTTTGCGGGGCGAAGGCTGGTCATCGCCCTGCTCTACACCGGCATGGGCTTTCCGCCGGTGGTCATCGGCCTGTTCGTGTACCTGATGCTGTCGCGCAGCGGGCCGCTGGGGCAGCTCAACTCGCCCCTCATCCCGGCCCTGTTCACCCCGGGGGCGATGATCGTGGCCCAGACCATC
>JASFHU010000601.1:0-3907 GCA_050123055.1 Anaerolineae bacterium | reverse complement strand
GGTCGGCTTTGCCGACCGCACAAATCCCATCCTCCCCCGATCTATTGAAAAGGTATGAAATCATAACATAAACCGGCAAAAAGAGCAAGTCAAGGGCCGAAGCAATGCGGGAAGGCTGATGGCAGGATGGCCTTGCTGATACACAGGTAGGCGGTCATGTCCACGCCTACCCGGGCGGCCTGGCCAAGGCGCAGGTCTCCGGCCGCCCCAATCAGGATAGAGCTCTCCTCGTAGGTCATGCCCAACCGGGTGCACAGCAACGAGGCCATGTCGTGGCTGGCCAGCCGGATGGCAGCGGCAAGGGTGGGCGCGCTGGCGCAGGTAGCCCATACGGAAGCGAGACCGCAGTTGCCTGTGGCCTGGTTTCCGCTGGGGGTTTCGATCACCGGGCGGCTCCAGCCCAGATCGTGATGCAAGTCTAGCTGCACGACCACGTCAGCGGTTATGTCAATACCACTACCGGTTAGTTCCCCATCCCCCATGCTGGCATGGACGTCGCCCAGGCTAAGCAGCGCTCCGGGCACGGCGATAGGAAGATAGACCGTGGCCCCCACGGAAGCGGCGTTGATATCCAGATTTCCGCCGTGCGGGCCGGGGTGGTAGGAAGCGATGGAGCAGCCGGCCGGCGCGGTGCCGATGGTGCCGATCATGGGACGGATGGGAAACTGGATGCGCTCATTGAAGATGATGCGGTCATCCTGGATGGGGATCAGGTTCGCTGCCGGGGCGCGCAGCTTGTCACCCAGGACCCCGCGCCCGGGCCGGACACGGCCCAGCCCCCGGTGTCCCAGACGGATCTCCAGGATGCGCACGGCCAGCGTGTCGCCGGGCTGGGCACCGGTTACATAGACCGGCCCGGTCACAGGATTGGCCTGGTCGATGGGCAGGACCACCTGCAGCGCGTCGGCGTGGGTCTTGACGGTCCCGGCCTGGGCGTCCTGGGTCTCAAAGACCAGGCGCTCGCCAGGGGCAATCTCGGCCACAGGCGGCTGGTCAGGACCAAACCGACAGGTTGTGCGCGCCCGGCTGATACGTAGCACAGGCCTGCTACCCCTCTACCAGGCCGCCGATAGAATGGCCTGCAGGTCGGTGGCGCCGAGGGGGCGCGGGTTGTGCTTGAGCGAGCCGGAGGGTAACGATTCCTCGATGACCAGTGGGAAATCGGATTCGGCGACCCCCAGGTCGCGCAGACGTAGCGGCAGCTCGATCCGGACCAACAGACGGCGTACCTCCTCAACGGCGAGCTGGGCCGCTTCAGGGTCCGGCAAACCCGACACATCCGCGCCGAGCCATTGGGCAACCCGGGCGTACTTTTTTTCTGCCCAGGCCAGGCTGTGGGCCATGACGTGGGGCAACAGCAGCCCGCAGATGGTGCCGTGCGGGATGCCAAAGCGGATGCCGAGGGGATGGGCCATGCCGTGGGCACCCCCCAGCCGGGCGTTGGCCAGGGCCATCCCGGCCAGCAGGCTGCCGTAGAGCATGTCGGAACGGGCATCGAGGTCCTCTCCCTCACGGTAGGCGGCACCCAGGGACCGCCCGATGAGGCGGATCGCCTCGCCAGCCAGGCCATCGGTCGCCGGCGAGGCGCCGGTGGACACGTAGGACTCGATGGCCTGGCAGAGGGCATCGCTACCGCTGGAGGCGGTGACGTCAGGCGGCAGGCCCCGGGTCAGTTCTGGATCGACCAGGGTCACCCGGGCGAACCAGTCATCGCTGCGGATGCTGGCCTTGTACTGCCGTGCCGGATCGCTCAGGACGGTATTCTTGGTGACCTCGGCGCCGCTGCCGGCCGTGGTGGGCACGGTGATGAGCGGCAGGCTCGGACCGTCGAGCTCCCGACCCTGGTGGTACTCGTCCACCCGGCCGGGCAGGAGGGCCATGCCGGCGATGGCCTTGGCTGCATCCATGGGGCTGCCACCGCCCAGGCCGATCAGGACCCGGTGCTCACCCTCCCGGACAAGGTCAATACCATCGGCCACTACCTGCAACGTGGGCTCGCCCTGAACTTGAGCCTGCAGGTCCCAGGCCACACCGGCGCTATCGAGGCTGGCCAGCAGGGGGTCCAGGAAGCCAGAGCGCGCCGCCGCGCCGCGGCTGCACACCAGAAGCGCCCGCTGGCCCAGTGCGCGGGCCTGGGCGCCAAGTTGCCGGCTGCAACCGAGACCGGTGATCACGCGCGTGGGCAGGTAGAACGATTTGCTGTCTCCCATCGTCAGGGTACCCTTCCGGCCGCTCCCAGGAGGCGGATCTTTTGCTGGACCATGTCCTGCGCCGTCACCTGGGCGGCGGCCATGACCTTGTATAGGGGATGGCCTGCCTTCGGGTCAGATAGCTGCTCTTTGAGGGTGGCGGCAAAGGCCATGGAAACCTCGGTCCAGATGTTGATCTTGCAGATCCCCTCACGGATGGCACGCTGTATATCCTGGTCGGGCGTGCCCGAGCCGCCGTGCATCACCAGCGGGACGGGGACGGAGGCCCGGAGCGCCGCCAGCCGCTCAAAATCGAGCTTGGGCTCGGCACGATAGAGGCCGTGGACGGTACCGATGGCCACCGCCAGGGCGTCGATCTCTGTTTCGGCAACAAAGCGGGCCGCGTCGCCCACGGGGGTCAGGCGGCTGGCTGCCTCGACCTCGTCAAGCACTTCGTCGCCGCCACCCACGTGTCCCAGTTCGGCCTCCACCGAGACGCCGCGCACGTGGGCCGCGTCCACCACCTGCCGCGTGAGGGAGATGTTGGCGGCCAGAGGCAGGGTGGAGCCGTCGATCATGACCGACGAGAAACCCAGGTCCAGGGCTGCCTCGACCTGCTCCAGGTTGATAGCGTGGTCCAGGTGCAGGCAGACAGGCAGGTCGAGGCATGCTGCCTGGGCCCGGACGAGGGCGACCAGGCCCGGCCACTGGCTCAGCGGCGTATGGCTGGGCAGAACCATCAGGATCACGGGCGCCCTCTCGGCCGCCGCGCCCTCCAGAGAAGCGATGACCGTCTCAAAGTTGATCACGTCAAAGGCCGGGACCGCCCAGCCTTCGCGCTGGCAATCTGCCAGGATCTCGCGCAGGGTTACAAAGGACAAAGTGCACTCCTTGTGGCCAACCCGAAAGTTGGGTTGGCTTAGCCGGCGTACTTGGGCTCGGGCAAGCCCTGAATATCTGTGTGCACCACCCAAAGGTCGCCACTACCGGGCGCGGCAGCGCGTTCTTCGTCCGTCAGCCAGCCCCACGCACTGGTCACGTACAGATCCTTCAGGTCCGGCCCGCCAAAGCAGACGGCGACGGGATTCGGGATGGGCATCTTGATCACGCGGTCGACCTTGCCATCGGGGTCGTAGCGGGTAATGCACCAACCACCCCACTGCGGGCTCCAGACACCGCCCTCTGCGTCCACGGTCAGGCCATCGGGCAAACCGTCGGCCTCGGGCACGCGGGCGAAAACGCGACGATTCTCAATCTCACCCGTCGTGGGGTCAAAGTCGAAGGCCAGCAGCTCATTAGCGAACTGGGTGGTCACATACATCGTCTTGTTGTCCGGGCTCCAGCCCAGACCGTTGGAGCAGGCCAGCCCGCCGGCCATCGTATGCACAGAGTAGTCAGGGTCCAGGCGATAGAGCGACCCCTCCGGCCGGGACTGATCGTCAGGGTAGGTCGACCCGGCCCAGAAACGGCCCTGCCGATCGGCTGAGCCATCGTTGAACCGGACGGGGCGGTTGTCTGCCTCAGGATCGCCAAGGAACTGGTGTTCGCCGGTGTGTTCATCCCACAGATACAGCCCGCTGCGAGTTGCGAATACAAACCCGCTGCCCTGCCGCCGCGCCTGCCCCGTCACCTGAAGCCCCGGACTCCATTGCTGGAACGCACCCGACGCTGGTTCCAGGCGGTAGACGGTGGGATTGGACCAGATATCCATAAAGTAG